>CAYXFI010000013.1:7689-11478 GCA_964464205.1 uncultured Cytophagia bacterium | reverse complement strand
ATCTCGCCGTGTCTTGACTTCGCCGCAGCGAACACTGGTCCCGAAAGTTCAAACTTAGGAGCGAGGATCTTCGCTGACGGCGACTTCCGGTTCCCCGGGGAGCCAATCCCTGCGACCCCAACGTGGTTCCGGTCGGCGCGCGGTGATCTTTGCCAATGTAGCCGACATCAACCAACGGAAGGAGGCGTCTGACCAGGGCTTGACTATCCAACGGGGGTGCGATGGCCAGAACGACCTTGCTCTTTCTCCTCGCCCTTCTGAGCTGTCCCATCACCAGTCGCCCGCAGGTCGTCCTCAGCGAAGTGATGTTCGACCCGGCCGGCAGCGAGTGGTACGACGAATTCGTAGAACTGTGTAACGTCGGGGCGGAGGCGATCGACCTTGGCGGCTGGCGCTTGGGAGATCAGGACGAGCTCGATGAAATCATAGATGCGGGGGCTGGAACCCTTCTCCTGCCCGGCCAGTTCGCCATCGTCCTCGACCCCGGCTATTTCGACCACTCGACCAGCTACGATACGCTCATCCCACCCACGGCCCTAATCCTGACCATCGACGACGGCGCTTTCGGCAAGGCCGGCTTCTCGAATTCGAATCCGGAGACCATCTACCTCATCTCTCCTGCCGGGGACACCGTAGGGGCGTACAGGTACACACTCGACAATCCTCCCGGCTACTCCGACGAGAAAATCGATCTCACCGCCGGGGACGATCCGGAGAACTGGGCCAACTCCAGACGACCCGGGGGCAGTCCCGGAGCCCCCAACACCGTCCGCCGCCGGGACTTCGACCTGAGCGTACGCGCGCTGGAGCGGGAGCTGACAACGAGCAACCCGCGGGAGAACGTCGTGATCCACGTGGAGGTGGCGAATGAGGGAGGACGAGCCGCTGGCAATGCATCCCTTCGATTGTATTGGGACCGGAATGCCGACGGGCGAGCCGTGCCGGCCGAGATCCTACGGGAGCGGGCAGTTGCTCCACCCGCCCCGGGCGCCGCGGCGCAGGACACCTTCACTTTCCGGGCCATCGGACCCGGCCTCTACCTCTTGAGGGTGCAGATCGTTCTCCCAGGAGATGAGGAGCCGAGCAATGACACCGACTCACTGCTCGTAGCCGCGCCGGCTGAGCCCGAGCAAGTCCTTGTGAACGAGATCTATTACAGACCCGCCTCAGGTGAACCTGAGTGGGTTGAGCTCTACAACGCGGGGACCGATTCCGTGAATCTGGCCGGCTGGTCCGTGAAAGACGCCACCGCAAGCGGTTGCACCCCGCTGCCGATGAACGCCGCCACCCACCTGCTGCCGCCGGGTGCGTACGTCGTCGTGACCGAGGACAGCACGTGGCCCGGTTTCGCTGAGCTGGGCACCGCTGGCGCAATCCAGCCCCGCGGCGGATTCCCGAGCTTGAACAACAGCGGCGACTCCGTAGTGGTGATCGATCCACTTGGACAGAGGATCGACGCCCTGTTCTACCGACCTTCGTGGGGAGGGGAAAACGGCGTTTCCCTCGTGCGCATCCGCCCCGATCGCCCCTCTAACGATCCTGAGAACTGGGCCAGCAGCGCCGCGCCGAGCGGTTCCACTCCCGGCCACAAGAATTCCGTGACCCCTCCCGACACAGACCTCGCGCTCGTTCGTGTGGAAGTCTCGGACAACCGCTCCCATCCGGGAGGGAATCTCTCGGTACGCATCGCCAACGTTGGCCTGCGCGAGGTACGACATTTCGCGGTCGACTGGGCTGTGATCGCAAATATCACCTGCCAGCCCCAGCCAGGCCCATCGGGCACCCTCTCCGCGAGCAACCCACTTGTTCCGCTCGACACCGTCGAGCTCTCCGCACCGTGGGAGCCCCTGCCGCCGGGCTGGGCGCGCATCCACGCGGCGCTGCGCACGGCCGACGAGCGTCCTCAGAACGACACGCTCACCACCGACGTCTTCGTCCCGCCGGAGAGCGCCGCCGTAGTCATCAACGAGATCCAGTTCGATCCACCCGTCGGCGAACCGGAATGGGTAGAAGTGATCAATAGGAGCCCGTACCGCCTATCCCTGGACGGGTGGCTGTTCGGAGACCGGCATCGGCGCGTTCCTCTCGACTCCATCGGCCTGTGCCTCGATCCTGGGGGCCTCGGTCTCATTGCCGCGGATACACTGCTTTCCCTCCGCGACCCCGCCGCGCCGATCTGGTCAACGCTCGGCCCCTGGCCGGGCCTCAACAACAGCTCAGACGCCGTGGTCCTGTGCCTCCCCACTGGCCAGCTGATTGACACCGTGGTATACCGGAGTTCCTGGCGCCGGAGCCGGGAGGGAAGCCTCGAGCGCATTCTTCCCGCCGGGGACGGTCTGGACTCGACCAATTGGGCGGCGTGTCTGGATCCGCGCGGAGCCACTCCCGGTGAGATCAATTCCGTCGCGCCTCGAGAGGTTGATCTTTCCCTGGACAGCCTCAGCGCGCCCCGTACCTATTGGCCCGATAGTCGGACTCTGGAACTCTGGATCCGAAATCGGGGTGCGCAGCCGAGCGCCAGCGCGAGGGTTCGACTGCGAGGCGAGACCGAAACCTCACCGGAACACCCCCTTCTCGACTGGGAGGCGCAGGCCGAGCTACCGCCACTCCCACCGGCCGGACTCACGAGCGTCCGCGTCCAGGTCGACATTCCCGCACCCGGGTGGTACCGGGTGCAGGCGTCTCTCAATTGCCCCGGAGACGGACGCGCCTGGAACGACACCATCTCCACCCCCCTGTACATCAGTCCGCCCCGTGCCAGCGTGGTCTTCAACGAGTTCTACCCGGTGCCTCTGGAAGACGAGCACGAGTGGGTCGAGGTGGTCAACACTTCCCCCTGGGACCTGCAACTCCGTGGTTGGCATTTCGCCGACCGGCGGGGACTGGCGAGCGCAGCAACCGTGGCACGTCCGTTCTTGCTTCGCTCCGGCGCGTTCGGGCTGCTCTGCTCTGACTCCCTGGTGTGGCAGGAATGGCCGGAGGTCTCCCCGGAACTCGGGCTTGTCCTCCCCGGCTGGCCATCCCTGAACGACGAGGGCGACGAACTCCTGCTGCTCGATCCCAACGGGCTGGTAATCGACAGTCTGAGCTACGGACAGGAGACCGACCTGGTCCGAGGTTATTCCCTCGAAAAGTTGTCCCCGGCGGCGTCCAGTTCCGACCCGCACAACTGGATACGCTGCACGCTCTCAGCTGGGGCCACTCCGGGCGCCGCGAACAGCGTCTCCGGAGAGGTGCGAACGAGGGGGCCTTTGATGCAACTCCGCCCAGACCCCTTCTCGCCGGACGGCGACGGCCGCGACGACGTGCTGCTCGTATCCGTGCACCTGCCGGTACCGGTAGCCACCCTCCGTGTCCGAATCTTCGATTTGCTCGGCAGACCCGTGCGCACTCTTGCTGACAACGAGCGGAGCGGCCCGGTTCGCGTCCTGGTGTGGGACGGCTGCGACGACGAGGGTGTGCCCTGCCCTCCGGGAGCCTACCTGGTGTCCCTCCGTTGGTGGGGTGAGAACGGTGGTTCCGGTGCCTCAATCCTTCCCGTGGCTCTCTTCCGACCGTAGCGGGTCCGGCCCGACCCAAGACCCAGGCCCGGAAGTCACCTCGGCCAGCCGGGCCCGAGCTCCACCGCGGAGACATTGAGAATGCAGAGGTGCCACGGAGAGGTCCGCTACACACCTCGATCCGAGCTTCCTGCTCCCACAGTAGTTGGCCTCTGCCGCGGAAGTGCGGCAGGCAGCAGCGCTTGGGTTGGCCGATCCCCTCGGGCACGTCGGACACCTGGGGCTCAGC
>CAYXFI010000013.1:0-7589 GCA_964464205.1 uncultured Cytophagia bacterium | reverse complement strand
AGCGCGGACAAACGCCTTGCTTTTTAGGCCAGGTGGCGGTAAATTCAAAAGTTAGCGGAAAGGGAACCAATTACATCGCTGAGGTGAGGAGACTTCGATGGCTGTCATGAACAAAATGCGCGAGCACATGGCGGTGATCCTGTTCATCGTGCTCGTGCTCTTCCTGGCCAGCATGACCATCGGTGGTCTGGTGGGCGGCGCCAACATCGTCGACATCATCTTCGGCCGCAACCCCAACGCCGTGGCCGAGGTTAACGGCAAAATGATCCCCTTCGAGAATTTCTACAAGGCCTACCAGCAGGAAATCATCGACTACCGCGAACGGACCGGCAAGGAACCGGAGGGTTTCCAGCTCCAGTCCATCGAGGACCGGGTGTTCAACAACATGGTCCAGAACGCGCTCCTCGCGCAGGTGCTGGACGAAAAAGGCATCAAGGCCTACGATCAGGAGATCGTATTCGAAATCTTCAACAACCCGCCGGATATCTTGAAGCAGAACCCGGCATTCCTCGATTCGAGCGGCACGTTTGACATCAACAAGTACCGCGACGCCCTCAACAATCCTGCGGCCGACTGGCGTCCGGTGGAGGACTACGTACGTGCGACTCTGCCGCTGCGGAAACTCCAGCGGGAAATCCTCACGTCCGTGCGGGTCACCGAAGAGGAGTTGCGCCAGGAGTACATGCGTCGCAACTTGAAGGCCCGGGTGCGCTACGTATTCTTCGATCCGCGATCCTTCCGCGACAAAGTGGGGGAAATCACCGAAGAGGAAATGCGTCAGTACCACGAGCAACACAAAGAGGACTTCCGCGAGCCGGAGAAACGCAAGATCCGTTACGTCTTCATCGAGAACAAACCCTCGCCGCAAGATACCGCCGACACCTACGCATTCGCCGAAGAGATCCTACAGAGAGCTAGGAACGGCGAGGATTTCGCCGACCTTGCGCGCATGTATTCGGAGGACGAAGGAACGGCCGACAAAGGAGGCGATCTGGGTTTCTTCGGGCGGGGCGCCATGGTCAAGCCATTCGAGGAAGCCGCTTTCTCGGCAAAACCGGGCGAGATCGTGGGCCCTGTACGGACGAGCTACGGGCTGCACATCATCAAAGTGGAGGCACGACGGAAACGAAACGGCAAGGAAGAGGTCCAGGCTCGCCACATTCTCCTGAAGTTCAAACCGTCGGTGCAAACCACCGAGTCGGCGCGAGCCAGAGCCGAATACATCGCCCAACTCGCCAAGGAAGTGGGCCTGCAGGAGGCCTCCGCGGAAGATAGCGTAGAAGTACACGAGACCGGATTCTTCACCGAGGGAGGTTTCATTCCGGGGATCGGCCTGAACCGCAGAATCTCCAATTTCGCCTTCCACAGCAAGGTCGGCGAGGTGTCCGACGTCTACGAGACAGAACGTGGCTTCTACGTGATCGAAGTAGCTGAAATCCAGCCAGAGCGAATCCGGCCGTTCGAAGAGGCCAGAGACCAGATCCGCAGTCTCCTGGTTCAGCAGAAGAGCTTCGAGCTGGCGGGACAGGCTTGTCGCGAAGCTTTTGAGAAGATCAAACAGGGCGCTACGCTCTTCGACGTGGTAGACGACCCTTCCCAGGTACGGGAACCGGATGCATTCACCATGCGCGGCCCCGTGCCCGGGGTGGGCAGCGATGAGAAATTCATCGGCGCAGCCTTCGCCCTGGAAGCCGGCGAAATCTCGCCACCCGTGAAGGGCAATCGGGGTTGGTACCTGATCGAGCTAATCGAGAAAGACGAGTTCGACGAGCAGGCGTACCTGCAGGCCCGTCCCCAGCTCTACGAGGAGCTCCTCCGGCAGAAACGGATGCGCGCCTACAGCGAATGGCTCGCCCAGCTCAGGGAGAACGCCGAGATCAAAGACTACCGTTACTACTTCTTCCGGTGACGAGGAGGATTTTCCGGGTTGCTCAATTGCTCAAGTTCGAGCACCCGTGTCCGATAATTATCGTGCAAGGTTGAGCCTCTGCTTCCCCTCCCGGTTTTGAGGTAGCACCTTGCTTGCGGAGGCCCCCGGTGATCACCCCACTGGGGGCCTCGTTTTTTGTAGGTCTGCCCAACTTTCCCTCGCCGCTGAGCAATGAACCGGGCCGCCATCCAACCTGCTGCGGCCAGCCCCTACAACGCACTGATCGCGGCCGTGACCGCCCCGGGGTAGCGCGCACTTCTAGCACACCTGAATAGAGGCCGCGGACACAACCGAGCCAAAAGGTCTACAGCCCAAACATCGCACGGTCACGGGTTCACGCTGGCGGGCGGAACCGGCTCTGGGGCCAGTCTGGTCCGAGCAGTTTGCGCACCAGGGAGCCTCTGGAGATTGTTCGGTGGGTTCAACCCAAGCTCTATCGGGCAGGGCCTCGCCGGAGCTTCACCGCCGTCCTGACACGGAGGAGGCGTGACAGATTCTCCCGCAACTCACGTCCATCCCGCGGGTGCGTAAGGAGGTAGCGCTGGGTGTAGCATGTGGTCCAGCATCCCCGGCACCTGCGGTAGGCGCGGAGGCGGGCCCGGTAACGGGGGCTCTCCAGGATATCACGGAGAGAAGATCGAAAGAGATTACCGATGGGTCCCCCCCAACACAGGTGCACATCGCCGTTCTCCATGATGGTCAACCGGGTCGCGAGCAGCGGGTCGTCGACGAAAGCGCAGATGGACGAAGTTCCGGTAGTCAAGAACGGTTCGATCCCTCGCAGGAAGCTCGGAAGGTTCAGGATGCCCGGGTGGTCGGCAAGTCTCGCGACCAGGTCGGCCAGTCCCCGTCCCGGCCGAAGTCGGAGTTCGTCGTCGGCGCGGGTCGTCTCCGTCAGCGAGTGGTAGAGGCCCAGGGTGACCTTCCAGCCGAGGTCGGTGGCGCGGTCGACGATCTCCTCCACCTGATGCAGGTTGAGTGCGCTCAGCACCACGTTCACGTAGAGCAACGAGTTCGAATCTCGCCGCCACTGCGACAGGAGCTTCATGTGGTGCAACACTGTGTCGCTGAATCGTGGCACACCTCGCAGGTTGTCTCCCACTTCCCCCAGCCCGTCCAAGGAGGTCTGCACGTTCACCCCCAGTTCCAGGGCAGTCTTGCCCACTCTCTCGATGACTTCCGTGCGATTGTAGAGACCCGTAACCAGCGTTGTGGAGGCTGAAAATGTGCGGACCGCGATCCGGAGCATTTCCGGCAGTTCTGGAACCAGCGTCGCTTCCCCACCCGAGACAAACCCCACGTAGGCGCCGTACTCCCGCAAGCGGCTCGCGACCGTCTCAAAGGCGGCGAGATCCATGCTGGCTGGCTGGGTTTGTCTCTCGTAGATGCTGCACTGCCGACAGCGCTGTGAACACAGCCGGGTGATCCGGATTTCGGTGCTCGTGTTCAGGGGGCGCTGCCAGAAAGCATTGACCGCCGCGCGCCCGAGCGCCTGCCAATCCATCATTGCGACCTCGTGCTACTCACAGCGTCCGAGTTTTCAGACGGCTCCTCCCCGTCGCGGGCGTCCATCACGCGATCCGCCAGCGCCGGCCCAAACGGCCTCCCCTTCCAAGTGAAGTTCCCGAACGTCCCCCCCAATCCCACCACAACCACGTAGGGCACTTGGAGGAAAACCCAGAGCGGGAAGAACCGGAGCAGGTCCCCGCGGTCGAACAATTGCGAGGAACGCAACACCAGGCACAGCTCTGCGATCGCCTTGACCAGGAACACCCTTCCGACGAACCCCACTCCCCCGAAGACCAGCCCCAAGAGGAAACCAAGCAACAGACCTGCGTTCAACAGGAACGTGACCACTGCGTAGACGAAAAACGGCCGGTTCAGGAAGTATTGGTACACCCCATTCGAAGCCCAGCGTCTCCGCTGATTCAGCAGGGCACCGAGGCTGCGCTCCGCCCGTGTGGACACCCGGGACCGGCGGTCAAAAGCGAAGCGTATTCTCCACCCTGTTTGCCGTCGGACGAGCTGCAACAACAAGACGTCGTCGCCTGAGACCCGGTGACCAACCTGACTGTAGCCACCCACTTGCAGGAAAGCCTCCTTGCGGTAGGCGAGATTCTGGCCGGACCCCGCCAGTGGGAATCCCACCTGGCAACTCCCCGCCGCGGCTCCCATGAGCGACAGAAAGTCCAGCGCCTGAAGACCCTCGAGCAGCGGGTAGCGTTGGCCTCGTCGGCCGATCTGGGAGAAACCCACCACCATGCCCGTTTCGTCGTCGAAATAGCCCACCATAGTTTCCACCCAGGTGGAAGGAACGCGACAGTCGGCGTCGGTCACCAGAATCAGCTCGCCTCGCGCCGCGCGAACCCCCGTCTCCAGCGCAAACTTTTTCGGGGCCATCCAGGATGGCCCGTCCTCGGCATGCAGAAGTCTGACGAAATCGTACTCCTGCGCGAATCGCTCCACCACCGCCGCCGTGCCGTCCGAAGAGCCGTCGTTCACCACGATCACTTCGAGCAGCTCTTTCGGGTAGGTTTGGTGGACCAGATCCTGCAACACCGCACCGATGTTGTCTTCCTCGTTCCGAGCCGCGATGATCACCGAGACCGTCCGCAGTTGTCTCGAACTGGGCCCGGACCTGGGCAGAAACAGGCCCAACAGAAAGATCAACAAGCCCAGCACGTACAGCAGCGCGAGAACGACAAGCACAATCTGCGCAAACCAGCTCAAGTTCTACCTCCACGGTGAAAGGCCTGGCCCTTCCATTCGAACGAGCGCAACTGCCCCACAAGTCCGAACAGCACCACGTACACGGAATGCAGTACCGAGACGACCGGCACTAGCCACAGCGGGGCAGGGAAATTCAGGCTACGGCCGGCGCGGGCCAACAGGCCAAGTTCGGACCCAGCTTTCAGGAGCCAGGCCACCCCGTACGGGATCCACTCGCCGGTCAGCAGAGTCTGAAAGGTCAGCGCCAGAAACCCAACGTTGAACAGGTACACGGCAATCAGAATCGACCTCAATCGACGCGGGTAGAGGAGCCCCTTCGATGCGTGTCGCGCCCGCTGGTTCCAGAAGGCGCGCAGAGTGGTAACGGGAGCAGCGGGCACGTGGGACTCCGGCGCGAAGGCGTACCGGACACGCCATTTCGTCTCGTCCCGGATTCTGGCCAGCAGCAGGTCGTCGTCGCCGGAAGCCACCGCCGCGTACGGTCCAAATCCTCCCAGCTCGTGGTACACTCTTTTCCGGTAGCCGAAATTCCGGCCGGAACACGTGAGCGGGTAGCCGAGTCCCACACCTCCCGCCGCCAGAGAAGCGAGAGCGAGCGAGTCCAACCGGTACAGCCCCCGGACCCATCCGGGCAGTTGGCTCAACACCAGCGGCGAGAAGCCGAGCACAGCGCCAGTTTCCCCGTCGAAGAGACGCGCCATCGCCCTCACCCACGTGGGCGGAGGTACGCAGTCGGCATCCGTGGTGAGGATCAGTTCTCCGCTGGCTTCGCGAATGCCCACTTCGAGCGCGTGCTTCTTGGGCGCGATCCCCTTTGGAACCCGCTCGACCCGGACCACGCGCACGTGCGGCGCCTCGCCCGCAGCCCGCCTGGCCACCTCGCCCGTGTCGTCTTCCGACCGGTCGTCGATCACCACGATCTCGAGACGCTCCGGGGGGTAGTCCTGCCCCACGAGCGCCCGCACGCACTCTCCGATGCGCTCCGCCTCGTTACGCGCCGGAACCAGCACCGTCACGCGCGGCGGATCGACCAGCTCGCCAAGCGTGAGCGAATCGCGGTACGCGATGCCGATCCCTCGTCTCAACATCATGAGGCCAGCAGCGTAGGCCGCCGCCAGCACCACCACAATCCAGCCGAACATTGCCGCCCCAGTACCGGATACTCGGAGTCCTCAATGCGGCGCGCAGAACCCAACCAACCGCAGCCTCCCTCAGTAGTTCACGCTCAACGAGGCCACGAAGGAGCGACCGTGCCCATTCACACCCGCCCTGTGCCCGCGGTTGGCCACCCATTCCTGCTGGTATCGCAGCGTGACGAATACGTCCCGGCGAAGCTGATCGCGGATCTCCCACCCGAGCTCCACCCGCCTCTCGACCGTCCCGCGCAGAAAAGTCTTGCGATCGGGGTCCTGGTCGGTGTGGGCCCGAGCGACCGAAGCCGCACCCTTCCGCCCCCGCACCGCCCAGAGGCGGACCCGAAAGTCGCGGCCGAAATACTTCGTCAGTTGCACGTACCACTCATCTGCATCCGGGCCAAGCGGGCTTCCAATGATCTGATCGTAGTGCTGATACCGATTGATGGAGTCGTAGTGCGTGTACACCCACGGCTCGATTCGGGTGTACTCCAACTTCACGTCAGCGTCTCGCAGAGACAGGGGATCCACCCAGTGAACCCCCAGCATGAAGCCAAACTTGTTGCCCCAGTAGCGCAGCAGGGGCTCGGACAACGTCATGTCGTCGATCAGGAACTCGCCGTAAGCCGCCCATCCGGGCCGGATTAGCCACCACACGTCGAAGCTGATGTTGTTGTTGTCCTTGTCCCCGAGGTGGTGCTCCGCCACATGGTACGGCATGATGGGGTTCAGGTAGGCGAATTCCATCCGCCGCAGACCGTACACCACCGTCTCCGTCGCGCCGACCAGCAGGTTCGGGCGAGCGAGCCAGTCCAGCCGGTGACCAACCAGATACTTGCGACCGAAGGCACTGCGGAGCTCCGCGTGAAAGTACGTGAAACGCAGCCGCTTCCACACCGCATCACCCCGGATGAGGTCGAAGAGCGGAATGTGCGGCGAGAGGGTCAGCGCCGCGCGCGGGCTTGGCCCCCACCACAGCGCGCCCCGGCCCACCTGCAGGCGGAACCACGGGAGACGAGCCCCGAAATACGCCGCCGCCTGGTCCGTGAATACCGTTTGACCGGAGGTGAGCAACGGCAAACCCTGGGCGGGATTGAAACGCTCTTTCTCGGGTACCTCCCCGCCACGGGTGGCCATGTTGCGGATATCAGCGTAGAACCAGAGTTCCCCACGCAGCGCTCCACGCAGGATGCCCCCGCCCATCACCGTGGTCTTAAGCTGAGCGGGACTGTAAAGACTCCCCCTCCGGGAGACAACGCTCTGAGAAGCCAGCAGGTCGAGATGTACGGACAAACTGCTGTCCTGCACGGTCAGAAAGTGGGGCTCGGTAAGGGTCGCGAGGAACGGCACTTCGCGGCTCCGGAGTTCTTCGGAGAAATCCGCCACGAGCTGACGCAGCAACTCAGCCTCTGTCCTCGAAAGCAGCCGCGGATCCGCTTGCGCAGCCCTCCAGACCTTCGCCACCTCCGAGGCCAGATCCTCGCGCAGCCAGGGCCGCACGCTCGTCAGCAACGGGTTGATCAGGCCTTTGACCTGAAGGCGCTCCACGAACTCGTAGGACCAGTGGTCCCGGTTGAGCTCCACGACCTGTGCGCGAGCGCCCGCCGCAACCGTCAGGATCAGCAGGACAGGAGCGAGCCAAATTGCAAAGCGTGCCAAACGGCCTCGAGTTTGGGAGTGCGCGGCAGCAGCGGATCTCCGAGATCTGGACCACTGACCGAGACTCCACCCGTGGGAAGAACCGTCACAGTGCTTCGGCATTCTCTCGAATCCAAGCGAACGAGTTGTTCCTAGTC
>CAYXFI010000012.1:17050-27330 GCA_964464205.1 uncultured Cytophagia bacterium | reverse complement strand
GCTGGAAATCGTACTGGCCAACACCCGTTTTCGCAAGATCCCGTGAGAATGCACGCGAGCCGATGTTCGGTTCGATGAGAGGTTGAAGCTGTGCTGCGATTCGCGAATCCACAGGCATTCTACCTCCTGCTGCTCATCCCGGCGCTGATCGCGTTCTACGTGGGTGTATTTCGCTGGAAGCGTCGGGCTCTGGAGCGCTTCGGGCGGCTGGAGCTGGTGAGGGTCCTGGCTGGCTCGGTAAGCCCCACGCGCCAGCGGTGGAAAGCGGCCCTGCTGGTCCTGTCGGTCCTACTGATGGTGGTGGCCCTGGCCCGGCCCCAGATCGGCACGCGGCTGGAAAGGGTGAAACGGGAGGGACTGGACATCGTCGTGGCGGTGGACGTGAGCCGCTCGATGCTGGCCCAGGATGTGAAGCCGAATCGACTCGAAAAGGCGAAACACGAATTGCGCAGCTTCATCGATCGGCTCGAGGGAGATCGGATCGGGATTGTGGCCTTCGCCGGGCAGGCCTTCCTGCAATGTCCCCTCACCCTGGACTACGGGGCGGCCCGGATGTTCGTGGATATCCTCGATCCGAGCCTGATTCGGGATCAGGGTACGGCCATCGCGGAGGCGATTCGTACGGCTCTCAAGGCCTTCGACAGCAAAGAGCGCAAGCACAAGGTGCTGATCCTGATCACTGACGGCGAGGATCACGAGGGTCAGCCTGTGGAAGCGGCGAAAGAAGCTGCGCGCGAAGGGGTAGTGATCTACACCATCGGGGTGGGCACGCCGCAGGGAGTACCCATCCCGGAGTTCGACGAACTCGGTCGCCAGGTGGGGTTCAAGAAAATCCGCAAACGGGACGGCTCCGAAGAAGTGGTGCTCTCCAAGCTGGACGAAGTGACATTGCAAAAGGTGGCTCTGGAAACCGGTGGCAAGTACTACCTGGCGACCGGTGCGGAGGGTGAGCTCGGCAAGATCCTGGACGCGATCTCGGGCATGGAGAAGAAAGAGCTGGGCTCCATCCGCTTCACCCACTACGAGGACAGGTTCCAATACGTACTCGCCGTGGCTTTTCTGCTGGTTGTGCTTGAAAACCTGATTCCCGAGAGGAGGAGAAAGCCCGTCCACCAAACAGCCCCAGCTCGAACGTTGGTCCCGGAAGAGGTGGCTTGAAGACTACAGCCGGGGGATTGAGATGGGAGGTTTTCCTTTGGCGTCGAGAGTGACTTCAATCGCATTGGGATGTGCAGTGCTGCTGGCACTGGGCCTCGTGGAGCCCGATCCTGTCCACGGCCAGGCCGGGCGCAAACAGGTGATTGAGGGCAACAGGCTTTACGAGCAGGAGAAGTACGACGAGGCCCTCGTCCACTACCAGGATGCACTGGTGGAGTCGCCGAACAACCCCTACGCACTGTTCGACGTTGGAAACGCGCAATACCGCAAGAACAAGTTCGAAGAAGCCCTCAAGGCCTTTGAGAAGGCCACGACACTGGAGGACCCGATTCTGCGCGCCCAGGCGTATTACAACATGGGCAATACCCTGTACCGCCTCGGGAAACTGCCCGAGGCCATCCTTGCGTACAAGAAGTCTCTGGAGCTGAATCCGAACGATGAAGACGCCAAATACAATCTCGAGTACGTCCGCGCGAAACTGAAGCAACAGAGTCAGAAGCAACAGATTTCACCGCAACAGCAGCGAAAGCAGCAGCAACAGCAGGGCGGTCAGGGGCAACAGAACCAGAACCAGCAGCAGGAGCAGCAACAGAACCGCCAGCAGGAGCAACAGCAACAACAGAAGCAGCAACAGCGACAGGAGCAACCCGAGGAACAACGACAGGCGCGCCAGCAGCAGGTACGCCGGAAAGAGCTGACGAAGGAGGAGGCAGAGCGTTTGCTGGATGCGCTCGACGATTCGGAGAAGAAGCTGCTCAAGATGCAGCGAGCGCGTGGGGGCTCGGTGCGGCGTGCCAAGGACTGGTGAGGGTTCAGGCTCCCTCGGCGCGGACATTGAGAGCGGGATCCCACGACGGGAGGTGATGGGACGCGATGAGCACAATTGAGTCGCTGTATTCTGCGGTACGAGCGATCCGAAAGGCGGCACCTTGGGTGCTGCTCGTGGCGGGCTGTGTCCTGCTCACCCCCCCTCTTTCGCAGGCTCAACAAAACGGCGGTCTGAGCGTGTCGGTGCGCGTGATGCCCAATCCCGCTCGGGAGAACCAGACGTTCCAGCTCGAGATCACCCTCAGCGGTTCCGAAGCCCAGAGCGTGGTGGACGTGCCCTTGCCGAACCTGTCGGGGTTCGCTCGGTACCTCGGTTCCCAGGGCACATCGCAGAATATTCAGATCATCAACGGCCGGATGAGCGTATCCAAGACGTTCACCTACCTGTTCATGGCCACCAAGAGTGGGACCTTCACCATTCCGTCCGTTGAGGTTCGATCCGGTGGAAAGACGTACAGGTCGCAGCCCGTCAGCATCCAAATCCTGCCCGCAGGTGCCGGAGGTAGCCGCTCGGCGCCGGGGGCAAAGGCAGGTGGTGCGCGGGGCCGGGCGTCGGATCAACTGGCGGAGCAGATTTTCCTGCGGACCAAGGTGAGCAAGAAACGGGTGTACCAGGGGGAGCCGGTTGTGCTCACGTACTCCCTGTACACCCGACTGAACGTGACCGGCTACGCCATCACCAAGCTTCCAAGCACAACGGGCTTCTGGGTGGAGGACATGGAGATCCAGCAACCCCCGCCCACGTACGAAGAATTGATCGACGGTGTGCGGTACGTGGTTGCGGACATCAAGAAGATGGCCCTTTTCCCCACCGCGCCGGGCGAGCTGAAGATCGAACCGATGGCGGTGGACTGTGAAGTGCGGGTGCGCAGGACTTCACGGCCTCGCGATTTCTTCGACGCGTTCTTCGACGATCCGTTCTTCGGGCGCACCGTGCGTCGGACGCTGTACTCTCCGCCGGTGACCATCCGGGTTCTTCCGCTCCCTCAGGAGGGCAGGCCAGTTGACTTCTCCGGAGCCGTCGGGCGGTTCCGGATGAGCGCCAAGATCGACAAAGACTCGGTGCAGACGAACGAAGCCATCACCCTCACGGTGAAAATACAGGGCACCGGGAACATCAAAGTGATCGGCGAACCCAAGCTGGAATTGCCCCCTGATCTGGAGAAGTACGAGCCGAAAGTGACTCAGCGGATCGACAAGAGCGGTAGTACCATTCGAGGCAGCAAGACGTTTGAGTACGTGTTGATTCCCCGCTTCCCCGGAACGCAGAGGATCAGGCCCATCCGGTTTTCGTACTTCGACCCGGTGGCGGGGGAGTACCGGACGCTCACGTCGCCCGAGTTCGTCGTGCGCGTGGCGAGAGGCAAACAGGCCCTCGCCCTGGGCGGCGGGCTTTCCAAAGAGGAAGTGCGGCTGGTGGGGCAGGACATCCGTTTCATCAAGACCGAGGTGGCTGGCTGGCGCCGGATTGGGCGGCATTTCCACAACAGTGCCCTGTTCTACGCCGGGCTGATCGTCCCCCTGCTGGCGCTGGGCGCTGCGGCGGGCTACCGCCATCAGCAGGACCGGTTGGCGGAGAACGTGGCCCTGGCGCGTTCGCGACGGGCGCAGCGGCAGGCGTCCCAACGGCTCAAGCGGGCGAGGAGTCTGCTCACGCTCGACACCCAGAAGGAATTCTACGCCGAGGTCGCTCGAGCGCTCACTGGGTTCTTGGCAGACAAGTTCAACACCTCAGCCGCAGGTCTGGTGAGCGACCAAGTGGAGCGGCAGCTGCGGGAGCGAGGCGTGCCGGAGGAACTGATCTCCGACACCCTAGCGTTGCTGAACACGTGCGATTTCCAGCGTTTCGCACCGGCGGCGGCGGACACTTCGGCCATGCAGGAGACTCTGCGGAGGGCCGAGAAGATCATCGGCAGCCTGGAAAAACGGCTTTGACGCGCTATTCTTCGGGCTCGAGGGCTGGTGGAGCAAGACGGTTGGCGATGCGGAGACGAATTGGCCAAACAGATTGGGCGGATGCGGTGACGCCGAGGCGGTGGCGAGCGACCGGGGAGAATGTGCGACGCAGAGGATTCTGCAAGTCGTACTGGGGAATCTGGGCGGCCCTTGCGCTGGCGCTGATCATGCTCGGGCGCGGGGACGTACTGGGTCAATCGGCGGACGTGCTGCACCACTTCGAGCGCGGGAATGAGCTGTACAAGAGTGAGCGCTACGAGGAAGCGATCCGCGAGTACGAGCAAGTGCTGGCGCTGGGCTACGAAAGCCCGGAGCTGTACTACAACCTGGGGAATTGCTACTACCGTCTGGAGCGGATCGGCAAAGCGATCCTGTATCTGGAACGGGCGCGTCGGCTGGCGCCGAATGATGAAGATATCTTGCACAACCTGCAGATGGCCCGGTTGCACGTGGCCGACAAGGTGCCGGAAATCCCTCGGCTGGTCGTGCAGCGCTGGCTGGAGTCTTTTCGGGATCAGCTTTCCGTCGACGCCTGGGCTATCCTGTTGATCGCTCTCTACGGTGCAACGGTGGTGCTGCTGGTGTTGCGCGTCCTGAGTCGCCGTCCGTCCGTTCGTCGGGCACTGGGTCGCGTAGCCGTCGCCCTGGGGGGATTGGCTGTGATTGCCGCTCTGTTCTGGCTGAGCGCGGCGCGAGCCAATCGGACGGTCTACGCCGTGATCATGGCCGACAAGGTGGAAGTGCGCAGCGCACCCGAGAGTGGGGCCACGGAGGTATTCTCGCTGCACGAAGGGTTCCGGGTGCAGGTGCGCAAGCAGTCCGGCGAATGGTGGGAAATCCGATTGCCGGACGGCAAGGTGGGCTGGGTGAAGAAGGATGCGCTGGAAGTGATCTGAACCCCTCGCGGCGAGTGGCCCGGGCGTTCCACGGTAACGAACTCAGAACAGGGACGAATTCAGAATGAATCCCCGTCGTACGCGTAGGACAGAGCGGCGGGGTTTTCTGTTTTCGGGCAACCGGGCCACGTGCCAATCGTACACAAAAGTGTGAAGGCCGATCAGGGCATGCAGGGAGTCTCGGAAAGAAAAGATCCTCTCCGTGAGCAGTACGCGCTGCGCATTGAGCGCGCGGCGGTGCTTGCTCTCCTGCTGCTGATCGGTCTGTTCCTTGGCTTCAAGCGCTTGGCACTTGAGCGTCCACGGGAGCCGGTGCGCGTCGCCCTCAGCGTGGTCGTGGAAGAGATTCCGGCTACGCGTCAGGGGAGCCGCCGTCCACCTCCGCGCAAGCCCGCGGTGCCGATCCCGGCCGAATCGGAGATGTTGCCCGAAGACGAAGTGATTGAGCCGGAGCAGGACTGGCTGCAGGGACTCGGTGACGTGGCCTCGACCGGCCAGAGCGAGCGGATCGGCGGGGCTCTGCTCTACCTACCGAGAGCGATTCGGGACGTGATTCCCGAATTCCCCGAGAAGCTGCGCGGGAAAGTGCGCGGCTACATCAAGCTCATGCTGCGAGTAGACCCGTCCGGTCGTGTGGCCGAGGTGCTCGTAGTCGAGAACACCACGGGGAGCGACGAGCTTGAGCGGGCGGCGGTGGCGGCGGCGAAGCGCTGCCTCTTCGTTCCCCCACGAGACGAACGAGGGAGGAAGGTCTCCGTCTGGGTGCCCAAGATCTACCGCTTTCAGTGAGGGCCGGAGGCTCCGGTATCGGAATGGCTGAGGCGCTCCTCGTTTCCTGCTCAGTGCGAGTGGATTTTTGGCACCTTCTGGCGAAGGCAACGGGGCGGAGGCGTGTGGGCCACTTGCGCTCGGCGGAGGGTAGGCCGGGAGCTTTCGATTCGCCGGCGCCGGCCCGCGAGTTGCAACAGTCCGCCGGAGGAGTGCTCGGCGTGAGCGCCGAAACTGTGAGGAACCGCCCCAGTAGGGGGTCGTTAAAAAGTTGCAGGTTGAAAAAAGACATCAGGCTGATTTGATAGCCGGGAGGCGACGGCCATGAGGACGGAAAAGAAAGTCGCCGTGCTCGCGTTGCTGGTGTCGCTGCTCTTCATCGCGGGCTGCTACACGCAGGTGGGCAGGCCCAAGGTGAAGACAGAGGGCGACGTGAGCGAAGAGTACTACTTCGAGGAGCAGTACGCCGAGGAAGGGGTCCAGGAAAGGGCGGAGGAGAGGGCCGATACGGTCGTGTACCACCGTCACGACGTGTACTTCCACCCGCCCGCATTCTACCGCCCTCTGTGGATTGATTACTGGTGGTGGGACGCCTGGTCGTGGTACTATGACCCGTATTGGTACTGGGGTCGCGGTTTGGTTCCCGGTTACTACGTGAGCTTTCACTTCGGCTGGGTGGATCCGTGGTGGCCGTACTACTACCCGTTCTACGGTCCTGAGGCGTACTACTGGAGACCCCTGAGCTACTACGGCGGTTGGGCCTACTATTACTCGCCCTACTACTGGTACGATGTGGAGCGACTTCCCCCACCCAAGCGGCGACCTTTTGCCAGGCGACACCTGCCTCTGATGGGCGGCACCGGAGTGGCCGTGAGCTCGGGCGGCTCGGGTTCGGAGGCGGCCACCCTTTCCAAACGCGCCATCGGTCGCAGGACGACTACGATTGCCCCGGCCAAGGGTACGGTTTCGCGCGAAACGCTGTCCAAACGCGCTGCGGATGAAAGGAAGAGCCTGAGGCGTGTGCCCCGCACGGAGGCGGCGCCCAAGAAGAGAGTGGAAACGACGGAAACCAGGCGGCGTCGCAGTGACGAAGCCCTGCGCGTCAAGAAATCACCTGCTCGGCGTAGTGTGAACAAGGCGCGCGCGCGGCCCCATTCGTCGCCCGCGGTACGGAAAAGCACTACCACACGGTCTGTGCCGAGGGTTCGGAAGGCTTCCCCGCCGCCGAAGATCAAGCCAGCCCCGCCGCCCAAGCGTTCTTCCAAGAGCGGGACGTCAGCCCGCAGGCGGACGCGCTCTGAGTACACACCGCACTACGTTCCCCGGAGTCACAGCAGTTGGCCTCGCAGTTCCTCCGGATCCAGTGGGAGCTACAGTCCGCCCACCTACCGCCGGGTGGCTCCACCACCGAGTTCCGGAAGCCACGGTTCGTCCGGAGGTCGCCCGTCGCGGCGCAGATCGTGATGATGTCCAATCGCTCATGCCTTGAGAGCTCGAAGAGTCCCACCTGCACGGAGAGGAAATGATGACGAAGGGACGGCGGTTCTTTGCAGTGAGCGTGGTTGCCGCTCTTCTGGGCGGCCAGGTCGTTGCGTTCGGGCAGATTGACGAGCCCATCAACATTGTCCGGCAACCGATCGGCATCGGCGCACGCGCACTGGGACTGGGTGGAGCCTACACGGCCGTCGCCAACGATTATACGGCGCTCTACTGGAATCCCGCTGGCCTGGCGATGATCCGGAAAATGGAATTCAACCTGGGAATGAGCCACACCCGCCACAAAGACGAAGCGACCGCCGTGGGGGTGACCACCACGGACCACATGAGTCGCACCCGTTTCAACGCCCTCGGGTTCGTTCTCCCTGTGCCGACGTACCGTGGTAGCCTGGTGTTCGCGTTCGGGTATCACCGTCCCAAGACATTCGATGGGTCCTTTGCTTTCGAGTGGTTCAACCCGACTTCGGACGACAAGGTGGAGCAGCGCTGGAATGAGTTCGAGGAAGGATACCTGAGCGTGTGGAGTTTCGGCGGTGCGGTGGACATGAGCCCGAATCTCTCGGTCGGTGCGGCCCTCAAC
The DNA here is from genome assembly GCA_964464205.1 of uncultured Cytophagia bacterium. Classification (GTDB taxonomy): domain Bacteria; phylum Zhuqueibacterota; class Zhuqueibacteria; order Oleimicrobiales; family Geothermoviventaceae; genus Zestofontihabitans. The sequence goes on along the minus strand of CAYXFI010000012.1, from coordinate 19,647 downwards.
TTCTGGGGCGGGACAAACGAGTACCAGTGGGCGTTCCGGGAATACGACCGCGACAACCTCTACACCTTCCGCGACTACGTGAGCGAAGACTACATCGGCACGCGGATCAAATCCACGGAAGTCAAGGTAGGCGCCGTGTATCGACTGGGCCGGTTGCTCAGGCTGGGTGCCACGGCCAGCCTGCCCCGCACTGTGCAGTTCTCGGAGGACTGGAGCACGACCTTCCGTACTACGTACGACGATCAGCAGCAGGAAACTTCCCACGACGAGGGTGGGTCGGAGTACAAATTGAGCTTTCCGTTCCGGTTCAGTGCGGGCATCGCGCTGCGCTTGCTCAACATCATGGCCACCGGCGAGGTGGAGTACACGGACTGGAGTCAGGTAAAGTACAAGACCGATCCCCCGGTACAGGGTTTGACCCGGACGGAGGCGAACCTGGCCATCCACGAACGTTTTCGGCCGACCACCACGGTGAAGGTGGGAGCGGAGTTCACTCTGCCCTTGACCGGGATTCAGTTTCGAGGCGGCGTGGCGGTGGTACCTTCGCCGCTGCGAGGGGCGAGTCGCGACCTGGACCAGACCTTCGTCTCCCTTGGGCTCGGCGTTTTGCTGGACAAACAGCTCAAGCTCGACGTCGGTTGGACCCGGGGCACGTGGACCCGCACCATGCCGAGCCTCAGCGAGTCGCCGGATGTGACCTCCCTGACCGAGAAGGTCTACCGGGACGTGTTCATGGCGACGCTTGCTTTTCGCTTTTGAGAGTCGACGGACAGTATGAGATCAAAAGTGTCGCGCAGCGGTCGTGAACCCTGTCGGAGCCTGACCTTTGGGGCTCTGGGGCTGGCCGCTGCTTTTCTTTTTCTCCTCGGGTGTGCTCACTCGCGCGTACGCCCGCCCAAGATCATCGAGCGGGGCGAACTCGAGTACCCGCTGGAGGCAAAGCTGTCGCAGATCGAGGGAGACGTGACGCTCGGCCTCGACATCGACGAGCGCGGGCGGGTGGAAGGAGCCACGATCCAGGCGTCCTCTGGTCATCCGCTGCTGGACGAAGCCGCCCTGCGCTACGCCCGCGACCTGCGATTTCGCCCTGCAATGATCGACGACCAGCCGGTCCGGGCACACACCGAGCTCCTGCTGAAGTTTCGGCTGAGGAAGGACAAGTTCGACCCGGACCGCTGGCTAGATCAAGTGTACGCGCTTCAGGCGGCTCTCAAGAGGGCGAGTGGGGAGAAAAGGCAGGAGCTCTTGAAAGAGCTTCTGGAAGCCTACGTGGCTTTCGCGCGCTTCGCGCAGGAGGATGGCCGGGCTTCGCTGAGCTACCGAGTGCGCCAGGTCGTATCTCCCGCTGTGAGGCAGCGCTGGCGACTCTTCTGGGGGAACCATCCAACCCACTTCGCAGTGCTGGACGACTTCCTTGAACGGGGCGCAGATGCCCCTGAGCTGCGCTCCATTGCCGAAGCGGAGTTGCTGGAGATGCTCGTCGCTGCGGTACGTGAACTGAGATTCCGAGCACTCACGCAGACCCGCGATCGGCGACGGCGGGAAGAGATGATCGCGACGATCGAGGCGTACCTGAACGAGCAGTTTCCCGCCATGCGGAGTAGTGCAGGCCCCACCCGGTGAGGCGCACCAAAGGCTCCGTCGACTTCCCCGCCGTCACTGGGTGGCTCACCGACGCTGAATGAGCTTCAAATCCCCATTCGGCCAGTCCCGCCTGCTCGGCGGGAATTGATCTTCGTCTGACCGGTAAAAGCTGTCCGCGTTCGCTCCTGGCAGCCCGAAGATCGGGCGCAGCGGGGAATTTCGGCGCGGGAGATTTTGTTCAGAGAGGCAGTCCCCTCCCGGTTGGGAAGACCGGTGTTTGCAACGCATCGTCGCCGCCGGCGGATTGCCAGACAGCGAGGGCAAGATCCACCGGCTTTCGGATTGCCGGGCCCACAAGGTTGTGCTGTACTTCTGCCCGAAGGACAACACTCCCGGGTGCACCAAGGAAGCCTGTAGTTACCGGGACTATCACGTGAAAACTACCGTGGGCAAGAGGCGCTGGGGCGTAAAACGTACTACGTACATCATCGACGAGCAAGGTAGGATCTCTCACGTTTTCAAGAAAGTGAACACGGCCACTCACGCTCAGGAGGTGTCGGACGCTCTGGGCCTGGCCGGTGGGTCTCAGCAGGGGGACTGCGTCGAACTGTCCGATGAGCTCCGAGCCCTGGCCGCCCCGGGGCTCTCCGTACTTCGCCCGGGACGTTCACCGCGTTCGGCGGAAGGGGTGGCAGCCTGTTGTGCCTGAGTGATGCTTCTTCTGCACTCCTATTGCCCTCCTGGTCCAAACATTGCAAACGTGACAATACCTGGGAGCGTAACCGCGCAGGGAGACGCCGGCGGGATGGCCGGACTCCGTACGGGGGTGGTGGTTTTCTTCCACTCGGGGGCACAAGCTCGCAGGGGGCGCGACGCCGCGGGGGCAAGGAAGCAACGAGCAACTGCGACGACGCGACGGAGACATCAGCATGGAAGCTGCAACAAACCCCTCGCGCGGGGCGAAGCGGGCGCCCTTCTTCTACTCGCTGCTGGTTGGGTCAAGCCTGTGGATC
>CAYXFI010000012.1:0-17040 GCA_964464205.1 uncultured Cytophagia bacterium | reverse complement strand
CTGGGCCGACATTCTGTTCGAAGTCCTTGTGTTCCTGTTCCTCGTGCTCGGGCTGGCCGCCTGGTTGCACGTCATGCCCGATGCACGACCGGTTTCCGTTCCGCTCGGACTCACCATCCTTGGGGTAGGCGCCTTCGCCAATCTGCTGGACGAATTCCGGCAGTTGCCCCGTCTGCTTGATGATTTCGACCAGTTCGTGCAGCAATTCGGCTTCGTGCTCCTGGCGGTCGGGCTCTTTGTCGACCGCAGGGCGAAGGTGCGTCTGCTGCAATCAAATCGGGAAGCGGCGCACCGCGCTGGGGTGAGCGAGGCCCGTTACCGCGCCCTGCTGGACAATTCCCTTGTAGGCATCTACATCATCGAGGGGGGCAAATTCCGCTACGTCAATCAGGAATTCTGCCGGATCTTCGGCTACCGGAGGGAGGAGATCGAAGGTAAGTTGGGGCCGATTGACCTCACGGCACCCAGCTCGAGGAGGAAAGTACGTGCCGAGTTGCGCAAACGTCTGCGGGGAGAAAAGCTCTCTTCGCGTTACCGGTTCAAGGCGGTCCGGAAGGGCGGTACCGTGATCGACGTGGAAGTGCACGGGTCCCGCCTGGAGTACGACGGGAAGGTGTGGATCCACGGGGTGCTGCTGGACATCACCGAGCAGTTGCGGACGGAACGGGAGCGCCGATTCTTGGAGACACAGCTCTTCCAGGCTCAAAAGATGGAGGCGATCGGGGCGCTCGCAAGTGGGATCGCCCACGATTTCAACAACCTGCTCACCGGTGTGCTCGGCAACGTTGCAGTGCTCAAGATGAGCGAGCGGCTCCCCGCGCACGTAATGGAGGGACTGGAGGCGATCGAGAAAGCGGGCAGAAAGGCGGCGGATCTCACGCGCCAGCTCCTGACCCTTGCGAAGAGCAGAGGGGAACGTCGGGAACTCCTCGCCGTCAACGACGTGGTGGCGGACGTGCTCTCGTTGCTCAAACGAGCTTTCCCGGAAACCATCCGATTGGACGTCGACTTGGCGCCCAGTGTGCCGCTCATCTACGCCAATTCCACGCAAATCGAGCAGTGCCTGCTGAATCTCTGCATCAACGCACGGGATGCGATGCCGCAGGGAGGAACTCTAACTGTGCGCACAAGATGCGTGCGCCGGGGGGCCGTGGGTTCCCTCGAGAGTTTCCTCGCCCCGGCCGAACGGTATTTGCTCATTTCCGTGGAGGACACGGGTGTCGGAATGGACGAGGAGACTCGGCAACGGATCTTCGAGCCTTTCTTCAGTCGGAAAGGCGAGCTCGGTGGTACGGGACTGGGGCTGGCAATGGTCTACAGCATCGTGCGGAATCATGGCGGTTGGATTCAGGTGGAGAGTGCCCCGGGACGGGGAAGTCGTTTCACCGTTCTCCTTCCGGAAGCGACAGAAGGGGATGAGCGCGAAAGAAGACCCACGCCCGGGGAACTCACGCGGGGCTCAGGCACGGTCCTCGTGGTGGATGACGAGGAGATGGTTCGCTCGGTGACGGCCAAGATCCTATCCAAGGCGGGCTACGAAGTCAAGACTGCGTCCAACGGGTCGGAGGCCGTGCAAGTGGTCGGTTCGGAAGACGGTTCGATCGACCTGGTGGTGCTGGATGTGGTGATGCCCGGGATGGACGGTGAGGAAGCCTTCCGCGAGATCCGCCGCAAGCGACCGGACCTCCCCGTGCTGCTGATGAGCGGCTACGCCTGTGAGGAAAAGATCCACGGCCTCCTGCGCGACGGGGCAAGGGGGTTCCTCACCAAACCTGTAGACGCAGCGGAACTGACGCAGAGGGTGAAGGAAATCATCGAGGGCGGAAGGGGGTAGTCGGGGGATGGGGGGACCTTGGCCAGCCGGGGGCTGAGCGGTCGGACCGGGCTCAGGGTGGGACTTGCTCGGTGGTTCTGAGCGAGGCGTTTTTGCTGCGAGCCCGACGCCGCCCCGCCGACGGTCTTGAGTGCCGAGAGGCGGCGTGGCCCGACAGAGCGCTTGACATTCCCACGCAGTTTCGCTATATTCGCCCGTCGGAGTTTCGAACACAGCACAGGGTACCATGTATCTCGTTGACAGCGGCAGGCGGAGGACATACTGGATGTACGCAATCGTCGAAATAGCGGGTAAGCAGTTTCGAGTGGAAAAAGGTTCCCAAGTCATCACCCCCAGGCTTCCGCTAGAAGAAGGGAGCGAGACGGAATTCGACCGTGTTCTTCTCGTTCGGGAGCCGGAGGGTGTGCGGGTGGGTACTCCGACGGTGGAGGGTGCTAAGGTGAAGGCAACCGTGGTTGCTCACGGTCGGGACGAGAAGGTCATCGTCTTCAAGAAGAAACGGCGCAAAGGCTACAAAGTGAAACGCGGACACCGGCAGCCGCACACCGTGGTTCGGATCGACGACATCGTTGTTTGAGCATACGGAGGTTTCGGTATGGCGCACAAGAAAGGCGTAGGAAGTTCGCGGAACGGTCGGGACAGCAATCCCAAAATGCTCGGGGTGAAGCGCTACGACGGTCAGTTCGTGCGCGCGGGCAGCATTTTGGTTCGTCAGCGCGGGACCAAGATTCACCCGGGCAGGAATGTGGGCATTGGCGGGGACGACACCCTATTCGCCCTGGTGGATGGCTACGTGAAGTTCGAGAGAAAGGGGCGCAGCAAAAAAGTCGTCAACGTACTTGCTTGAGGCGATGAAAGGGCTGAGGATTTGATCCCAGCCCTTTTTGTCAGGGGGAGCTCCTGCCTGTGCCATGGGACAAGCTAGTGATCGTTGCCCTGCGGCAAAGGCATCCCACAGAATCGTTGCCGGACGCTGTTGAACCCGAATCGCAAGAGGGAGGGAGGCGGAAATGGCACGGAAGAAGATCGCCCTCATCGGCGGTGGACAGATCGGTGGGATTGTTGCGCTTCTGATCGCTCAGAAAGAATTGGGCGACGTCGTTATCCTGGATATCCCGGAGAAGGAGAATTTCGTCAAGGGCAAGGCTCTTGACATCCAGGAGTCCACGCCGATCGGGGACTACGATTGCTCTATTACGGGCACGTCGAACTACGACGACGTGGCGGGAGCAGACGTGACGATCATCACGGCGGGGGTGCCGCGGAAGCCTGGGATGTCGCGCGAAGACTTGCTTGAGGTCAATCTGAAGATCATTTCGGGAGTGGCGGAGAACCTGAAGCGGGTCGCCCCCGACGCGTTCCACATCGTGCTCACCAATCCGCTCGATTCGATGGTGTACGCCTTCAAGAAGCTCACGGGCTTTCCCAAGCAAAAAGTGGTGGGCATGGCGGGCGTGCTCGACACCGCTCGCTTCCGGGCATTCGTAGCGATGGAGCTGGGAGTGTCGGTGGAGGACGTGGCAGCTACGGTGCTGGGTGGGCACGGGCCGACGATGGTGCCGCTGCCTCGTCTGTGCACGGTGGGTGGAATCCCGCTCACCGAGTTGCTCCCCAAAGAGCGCATCGATGCCATCGTGCAGCGCACGCGGGACGCTGGAACGGAGATCGTGAAGTTGCTCGGGAACGGGAGCGCTTACTTCTCCCCGGCCGCGAGCGCCGTACTGATGGCCGAAGCCTACCTGAAAGACAAAAAGCGCGTCGTACCGTGCGCCGCCTACCTGGAGGGTGAGTACGGTATCAACGGGTACTACATCGGCGTACCGGTGATCATCGGCGCGGGCGGTGTGGAAAAGGTGGTGGAGGTGAAGCTCACCGACGAAGAGCGGGCAATGCTGATGAACTCGCTCGAGGCTGTCAAGAAGGCTGTGGCGGCCACCAAACTTTGATCGCTCCGGACGATGAAAGTAGAACGAGGCCACCTGTCTCCGTGCGTGGAGGGGTGGCCTTTTGCTTGTGTCTCGCGTCGCACGGATGAGTGAACAAATGGGGTCGGAGCAATGAGAGAGATCCCTGCGGAGAGAATCGTTGACGAGGTGGCGCGGCTTTGCATCGAAGCCAACTACAAACTCGGCGAGGACGTGATTCGGAGCTTCCGGGAGGCCGTGGAGCGAGAAGAGTCCCCCGTGGGCCGCGCGATCCTGCAACACCTGATCGAAAACGCGGAGATTGCGGCGGCTGGCGAGTATCCGTACTGCCAGGACACGGGCTTCGCCGTGGTTTTCGTGGAGCTGGGCGAGGACGTGAAAATCGCAGGGGGTAGTCTGAACGAAGCGATCAACGAAGGGGTTCGCCGGGGCTATCAAGAGGGGTACTTGCGCAAGTCGATCGTGCGGGACCCGCTCCGCCGGGTGAACACGGGCGACAACACACCGGCGGTGATTTGGACGGACGTGGTGCCCGGCGACAAGCTGCGCATTACCGTGGCTCCCAAGGGGGGCGGAAGCGAGAACATGAGCGAGGTGCGGATGCTCAAACCCGCCGACGGCGTGGAAGGGGTGAAGCAGTTCGTGATCGACCGGGTGAGCCGCTCGGGTGGCAACCCGTGCCCGCCGATCATTGTGGGCGTCGGAATTGGCGGCACCTTTGAGAAGTGCGCCTGGCTGGCCAAGAAGGCCTTGCTGCGCGAGGTTGGCGAGCGGAACCCGGATCCGTTCTACGCCGAGCTGGAAGAAGAATTGCTGGAGGAAGTCAACAAGCTGGGCATCGGCCCCCAGGGCCTGGGCGGGCGAGTCACCGCTCTCGACGTGCACATCGAAGCACACCCGTGTCACATCGCATCGTTGCCCGTGGCTGTGAACATCCAGTGCCACGCGGCCCGGCACAAATCAGCGGTACTGTGAGAAGCGCACACGACGCCCGAGGATACCGAATCGGGAGGCAAGACATGGGTTCGGATTTCAAGCGTATTGAAACGCCTTTGACGGATGAGGTTGTCGAGAGTCTGCGGGCGGGCGACAACGTGCTGTTGAGTGGCGTGGTTTACACGGCCCGCGATGCGGCTCACAAGCGGCTGGTAGAGCTGCTCGAAAAGGGCGAGCCGCTTCCATTTGACATTCAGGGTCAGGTGATCTACTACGTAGGGCCCACGCCGGCGCCGCCGGGCAAGGTGATTGGCGCCGCAGGACCGACCACGAGCTACCGGATGAATCCGTACGCGCCGAAGCTCATCGCGGCGGGTCAAAAGGGGATCATCGGCAAGGGGGAGATGGGGCCCGAGGTGCAGGAGGCGCTGAAGAAGTACAAAGCGGTGTACTTCGCCGCCATCGGTGGGGCCGGTGCGCTCATCGCGCAAAAGGTGGTCTCGGCGGAGGTCGTGGCCTACGAGGACCTCGGTCCCGAGGCCGTCCACAGGCTCGTGGTGAAGGACCTGCCTCTCACGGTGGCTCAGGATTGCCACGGGGGCAATCTGTACGTGGAGGGCCGAAAGCACTACCAGGCGGCCTGAGAACCCCTTTCGCAATTTCGGGAAGTGGGGCTCTTCGCTTCCCAGTTTTGGTGAGCGACCAGCTAGAATCCGGGGAGCCATGCGATGGACGGGCTCCCGTCGAGCTGGATTGAAGGCCGTTTGGCCTGCCTGGATGGTACATTTCTTGCGCATGTGTAACAACCGTGTCACCTGGCCGGGGATCTGACCCGGGCCGCATTTCATGTACCACGATTGCGGGAGGGGTACTCTGCCCCGTCGTGTTCAGTATGATTGGGGGCGCAGACAACATCGGTTGCGGCAGAATAAGGACGGAGGTACCTATGGCCGAGGTGATCCGGCACGATTTGATCATCCTGGGATCGGGGCTTGCCGGGCTACGCGCGGCGGTGGAAGCGTGTCGCGTGAGCGGTGGGAAGATCAGTATCGGTTTGGTTTCGAAGGTTCAGCTGATGCGCGCTCACTCGGTATGCGCGGAAGGTGGTACGGCCGCCGTTCTGCGTCCGGAGGAGGGCGACAGCTTTGAACTCCACGCCTGGGATACGGTGAAAGGGAGCGATTTTCTGGCGGACCAGGACGTGGTGCACCGCTTTGTGCGCATCATGCCGGAGGAAATCCTGCTGCTGGACCACTGGGGAATCCCCTGGTCGCGGCGTCCGGACGGGCGTATCGCACAGCGGCCCTTTGGCGGTCACAGTTACCCCCGGGCCACCTTCGCCGAGGACAAGACCGGCTTCTTCGAGATGCAGACTCTGTACGACACCCTGCTCAAGTACGACAACTGGACGGGCTACAGCGAGTGGTTCGCTACGTCGATCCTCGTCGAGGATGGCAAGTATCGGGGCCTCACCGCCATCGAGATGGCCACTGGCAAGTTCTACGTGATGGAGAGCAAGGCTCTGATACTGGCATCGGGGGGAGCCGGGACCCTGTTCGGCTTCACTACCTACTCCCAAACGGTGACGGGCGACGGCCTGGCCCTGGCCTACCGCGCCGGAATCCCCTTGGAGGATGTCGAGTTCCTGCAGTTCCACCCCACGGGACTCATTCCGAGCGGAATCTTGATGACCGAAGCCTGCCGCGGCGAGGGCGGCTACCTGCGCAACAACCGCGGCGAGCGTTTCATGGAGAACTACGCTCCCGAGCGGATGGAACTGGCCCCGCGCGACGTGATTTCGCGTGCGATGATGACGGAGATCGAGGAAGGTCGCGGTTTCAAGGGGCCACGTGGTCTCGATTACCTCCACCTCGACCTGCGGCACCTGGGTCGCGAACGGATCCTCGAGCGCCTACCGCTGATCCGGGAAGTGACGATGAAGTTCCTGGGGCTGGATCCGATCGAGGAGCCGATCCCGGTGCGTCCGGTGGCGCACTACTCGATGGGCGGCGTGGAGGCAGACATCGACGGGAAGACGCGCGTGGAGGGTATCTGGGCAGCCGGGGAGGTGGCCAACCTCAGCCTGCACGGTGCGAACCGACTCGGTACCAACTCCACGGCGGAGTGCTTGGCCTGGGGAGGGATCACCGGGCGGCTGGCGGCCGAGTACGTGGCGCAGGTCGGCGAAATCCCGCCAGCCCCTCAGGAGATGGTGCAGAAGGAGTACGAACGGATCTACGAGGGTCTGCTCAAACGTGAGGGGAGGGAGAATCCCTACCACCTGCGCCAGGAGATCCGGGACACGATGATCCAGGCGGCGGGCGTTTTCCGGACCGGCGAAGAGATCCAGGAAGGTTTGCGGAAGATCCGGGAGATTCGCGAGCGTTTCAAGAATATCGGCATTCAGGACAAGGGCCGCGCCTACAACACGAACCTGATCAACACCTTAGAGACCGAAAACCTGCTGGATGTGGCGGAAGTCCTGCTCACCGGGGCTCTGGCTCGCGAGGAGTCCCGCGGCGCCCACGCGCGTCGGGACTTCCCCAAGCGAGACGACGAGAAGTGGCTCAAGCACACCCTGGCCTTCTGGACACCGGAAGGCCCGAAGCTCGAGTACAAACCGGTGGTGATCAACACCTGGAAGCCGGTGGAACGGAAGTACTAGCGGGTGGACACCTCGCGCAACAGGGAGGCGAGAGTCATGGCCAATGTTGCGGAAACGGGTCGGCTGGGCATCAAGGGTTGGGTGTACGCGGGGCGATTTGGCATCGAGAGGTACGCGTACATCCTGCACAGACTCACCGGCCTGGGGATCCTGTCCTACTTTCTGCTGCACATCTTCGTCACTTCGTCCCGGGCGTTGGGTGAAGGCGTCTGGGAGTCTGTGATGGGCTTTCTGGACAAACCCCTGTTCCGCTTCGGGGAATACCTGGTGTACGTCGCCTTTGCCTACCACGCTCTGAACGGGGTGCGTTTGATCCTGGGCGAACTGGGACTCACGCTCGGGCGCCCCGGGCGGCCGGAGTACCCGTACAGCATCGCCCATCGGCGGCAGCGCCCGCTTTTCATCGTGCTGATGATCCTCGCCGGCATCCTCATTCTGGCCGGCGGGTACGACTTCTTCGTGGTCGGTCATTAGGCTGAGGAGGCGGAAACCATGCGTGAAGCAACGCTGTGGACGCTCCACCTGCTGGCGGGCGTCATCATCCTGATTTTCCTGGGTATCCACATGGGGATCATGCACCTCGAGTCGATCCTGCTCGCACTCGGTATCGGGTACAAGGACACGCTGGATTGGGCCGCGGTGGCAGTGCGGAACAAGCAACTGTTCTTCACCATCAGCTACGTTGTGCTCCTCGGCGCGGCGCTTTACCATGGCTTGTACGGTCTTCGGAACATCATCCTGGAACTGAATGTCGGCCCGGGTGGCGCCCGCGTGGTGAACGTGGTGCTTGTCGTGCTGGGTGTGGCTCTGTTCGCGCTTGGAACCGTCGCCGCGATCGCGGCCTACGTGCAATAGAGGGAGGTACGGAATGGCTCACGACGAGAAGCACGGTGGCCGGACCTTCGGTGAAGAGGTCGTCAAGGAAGTCATTTTCCGTGTTCAGCGATTCAGTCCGGGCCAGAAGTCACCCTACCTGCGCGAGTACCGCGTGCCCGTCCGCAGGGGAATGACGGTACTCGATGGGTTGCACTACATCCGGGACAATCAGGATCCCACCCTCTCCTACCGGTTCAGTTGCCGGATGGGTATCTGCGGTTCGTGTGGAATGTACATCAACGGGTTCCCCCGGCTGGCTTGCCAGACCCAGATCCTCGAGCTGAACGCCAACATCATCGAAGTGAGACCCATGCCGAACTACGCCGTGACCAAAGACCTGGTGCCTGACCTGCAACCCCTGTTCGACAAGCACCGGTCTGTGCGGCCGCACGTGCTGCGCGAGGAACCCGAAATGGATCAGCCGACCGGTGAGTTCTCCCAGAGCCCGGAGGAGCTGGAATCTTTCCTGCAATTCGCCTACTGCATCAAGTGCGGGCTTTGTCTCACGGCGTGTCCTACGGTGGCCACCGACCCCAACTACATCGGTCCTCAGGCGCTGGCTCAAGCCTACCGCTACTGCGTGGATACACGGGACGCGAGCTCAGAGGAGCGGCTGCGCGCCGTGGCGGGCCCCGAAGGTCCCTGGCGTTGCCATCTGGCGGGGGCGTGCTCGGAAGCTTGCCCGAAGGGTGTGGACCCGGCATTCGGCATCCAGTTGCTGAAGCGCCTGATCGTCGGGCGCAATCTCGGACTCAAGAAGCCGCACAAACCGGCGCCCGTGGCCCCCAAGCAGACGGAGGCGCAGCGGCGACCGGGTATCCCTGAGCCCCCGCCCCCGACGGTGAAACAGAAGTGAACTCCCGGAAGTCGACAGAGCGGCCCAGCTTCGGCTGGGCTTTTTGATTTCAGCCCCACATCCGGTCAGTCGTTCGAGAGCAGAAGGAGATTCCTGCACGGCAGTCGGTCCGACGATAGAGTCGGCACGAGCCTCTGTTGAGCGAATCTGCCTGAGGAGTAAGGTAGTGGTGCGAGCTGTTACGCTGCTGGTGATTTTGAGTTTCGGAATGGGGGCCGCACGTGGTGCGGCCGGGGAGGGTGCTTTGGAGAAGACATCCGACGGGGTGCTGTTGCGAATGTCCGGAAGGGTTCTGCGGATAGAGCTGTGGGACCAGGACATTGTACGCGTGGTTCATGCCGCTGGGCCTGAGGAGCCGCACCACCCGAGCCTGATGGTTCTCCCGGAGGCGAAGTCGGACGTGAAGTTTGCGGTACGGGACAAAGGGGATGGCTGGTTGGTCGAGACTGCGCGGCTGGGCGTGCTAGTGCACAGCGACGGCCGCGTGGAGTTTCTGGACTTGGGCGGCCAAGTCCGGCTGAGGGAGCGCGGCACCTTGCTCGAGCCCGCATTCGTGGCGGGCGAATCCACCTACCATGTGGCCCAGGACTTCCGGCTCATGCCGGAGGAGGCGATCTACGGACTCGGCCAGCACCAGTCCGGCGTGATGAACTGCCGGGGTAACACTGTCACGCTGGTGCAGGAGAACCGCGAGGTGGCGGTACCGGTGGTGGTTTCTTCCCGCAACTGGGGCATTCTCTGGGACAACTACTCCAAGACAGTTTTCCAGGATACGCCCGAACGGATGCGCCTCTGGTCCGAAGTGGGCGACGCGGTGGACTACTACTTTTTCCTCGGCGAGAACCTGGACGAGGTGATCGGCGCGTACCGCAGGCTCACCGGTCCGGCGCCCATGCTTCCTCGCTGGGCCTACGGCTACTGGCAGAGCAAGGAACGCTACCGCAGCCAGCACGAGATCATCGGTGTGGTGCAGGAGTATCGTCGGAGGAAGGTGCCTCTGGACGTGATTGTGCAGGACTGGCAGTACTGGGGCGAACACGGCTGGAACGCCATCGAGTTCGATCGCCGGTACTTTCCGGATCCGCCCGCAATGATCGACAGCATTCACGCCCTGCATGCGCACTACCTCATCTCGGTCTGGCCGGTCTTCGACAGCACTACAGCGGTGTTCAAAGACTTCGCGCGCCGGGGGCTTCTGTGCGTGAAGCCGGATGGGGAGGTAACCCGCCTGTACGACGCCTACAACCCCGAGGCGCGCGCTCGCTACTGGGGATGGCTGAACCGCAGGCTGTTCAGCATTGGTGTGGACGGGTGGTGGCTCGACGCTACTGAGCCGGAGTTTCCCGGCGCTACCCTGGACGAAATCGCGGAGAACGCCAAAGCGATGGGCCGACACTGGCTCGGCACCTGGGCGCGGTATCTGAACGCCTACTCCCTGATGACGTGCAAGGGTGTGTACGAGCACCAACGATCCACCACCGAACGAAAACGCGTCACGATCCTCACGCGCTCGGCTTACGGCGGACAGCAGCGCTACGGAGCCATCACCTGGAGTGGCGACATCCACGCCAGCTGGGAAGTGCTGCGCAATCAAATCGCTGCAGGCCTGAACTTCTGCCTCTCTGGACTGCCCTACTGGACGATGGACATCGGCGCTTTTGTGCCGGACAACCCGCTTGGCTGCAACGACGAGGCCTATCGCGAGCTGTACGTTCGCTGGTACCAGTTCGGCGCGTTCTGCCCGGTCTTCCGATCGCACGGCACGGGCACCCCACGGGAGGTGTGGCGCTTTGGGGACCGGGGTTCGTGGGCCTACGAGGCCCTGGTGAAAGCGGACGAGCTCCGCTACCGCCTGCTGCCGTACATCTACTCGCTGGCCTGGCGCGTCACCAGCGAAGGGTACACGATGATGCGGGGACTGGTTTTCGACTTTCCCCAGGACGCTCGCGCCCGGAACACTGCCGACGAGTTCATGTTCGGACCGGCGTTCCTCGTGTGTCCGGTGACGCGCAAGATGTACTTCGAACACACGTACACCGGCACCGTGATCCCGCAGGCAAACCTGCGCACGCCCGATGGACGGCCCGGCCTGCTGGCGGAGTTCTACGAAGGCACGTCCTTCGAGAAGTTCGTGACGCGCCGCGTTTTCCCGCAGATTGATTTCGATTGGAACAGCGGAGTGCGCCCGGAGGAAGTGCGCCCGACCTACTTCAGCATTCGGTTCATCGGGGAGCTTCGCACTGAAGAGCCGGGCGAGTACACCTTTCTCACCACCTCGAACGACGGCATCCGCCTGTGGGTGGGGGACCATCTGGTGATCGACAACTGGACGGGGCACGGCGCCACAATTGATGTCGGCAGAATTCGGCTCGAAGGGAACCGGTGGTACCCGATTCGGCTCGAGTACTTCCAGCTGGGTGCCAACGCCGTCACCAAACTGTCCTGGATCCGGCCGAGCGAGGCCGACAAAATGCGGCCTCAGTCGGTGCCGCCGCCCCAGTCGTGGCGCGTGTACCTGCCGGCCGGAAGCGACTGGTACGATTTCTGGTCCGGCAGGCGGTTTGAAGGGGGCCGCGAGTTGGAAGTCCTGACGCCAATCGACCGGATGCCTCTCTTCGTCCGGGCTGGGTCCATCGTGCCGATGGGTCCTGTGCTGCAGTACGCGGACGAACGCCCCGCCGACCCCATTGAGTTGCGCATCTACCCGGGCGCCGACGCGGAGTTCCTGCTGTACGAGGACAGCGGCGATGGCTACGACTACGAGAAGGGCGCGTACGCCACCCTGCGCATCTGCTGGTACGACGCGGAGGGGACCCTTTTGATCGATCCGTGGCAGGGAGCGTTCCCGGGGCTGCGGCGCCAGCGCGAGTTCCGCGTCGTGTGGGTGCGGGAGGGCCACGGCACGGGCTTGGAACCTGAATCGCAACCGGACACGGTGGTGCACTACAACGGAGGCCCTTTGAGAGTCGAGTAGGTCTGCCCCTCGGACCGGTGTCGACCAGCGGAAGGAGCTTCCTGTCGACTGGGGGCGGTGCTTCCGACGCGCTTTCGGGGGCAGACCGCAGGCGGCCGAGGTTTGTGACCCGATCGGTGGGGCCACCTTCGGCCGGGGGAAACTGGGGCGACCACGAAGGGGGAGGAACGCCCTGCTCCAGCTTTTGTCCTCCAAGCTTTCTCATTCCCAACATCTCGCCGATTCTCTCGAGTATGCGCCTCTGAGCTTCGCCGGCTCGTTGTCCGTAGCAGGGGTGTACCCACAGGTACACCCGACGTACGCGAGGGTACGTTCGGAGCCGAGAAGGCGGCTTGCGCGCACGCATTTCGTGCGTGGGTTCGGGCTTTTTCGGGGTGGCACGGGGATTGTAGGTAGTGAGGACGGTTGCAAAAAGCTGAGATCGAGAGAGCCATGAGTGCAACATTGGCGAGAAAAACAGGGCTTCTGACGCTGCTGGCCTGTCTGGTTTTCCTCCAGGGCCAGCTCTTCGCGCAGCCTCCCGTCGACATCCCTGATGCAGTTCGCCGGCTCGATCGCGACATTGAGCGCTTCGAGCGGTTGGCTCAAATGGCGCCCTCCGCCAAGCTGGAGGAGAGACTGGCTCAGGTGCGGCGGTTGCGGACCGAGGCCATGCTGGATTACCGGGCTGGACGCAAGCAGGCGGCGGCGCAGAAGCTGAACCGAGCGCGTCGGATGCTGGATGAGCTGCGGGCGCAGATCGTGCGCGGGCCGGTTCAGAACTACGTGGATCGATACCGGGACCTGTTGCGTCGCGTGGAGGGCCAGGCGGCGCAACTGGGCGACAAAGAAGTGGATCGCCTGCTGAACCAGGCGCGAAACCGTGGGCGAGAGGCGGAGAAGCTGGCCCGCCAGGGGGACTTTCCGGGAGCGGCGGAAGCTTACCGGTCGGCCATTTTTCTGCTCGAGACTGCCCTCAAACGAACTCAACGGGGTACCAGACTGCGCGAACGCATCCAGGCTGCCGAGGACCGCTATCGAGCCCTCGTGGACAGACTGCGAGCCCAGCCGTCCACGCCGATGGGACAGAAGCTACTCGGCGAGGCTCAGAAGCACGCGTCGAAGGCGAAACAGGCGGCCGCGAAGGCCCAGTGGCAGGTCGCAATGGATCACTACAATAGTGCCCTCAGGTTGGTTTATCGGGCGCTCGAGGCGCGCAGCCCCAATGTGGAGCGCCAGCTCCATGAGCTCGATCGTCTCATCGAACAGCGCGCCGAAGCGCTTCGTGGGGAGCGTGGTGCCAGCCTGCTCCTGGAGCGAGTGAAGCGCCTGCGCCAGGAAGCCTGGCGTGATCTTCGTCAGGGGCGACCGGGCCAGGCGGTGCGCAAGATCGAGATCAGCCGTCGCTTGCTGGAGCGTGTTTCCCTCGGCGCTCGCAAGGGGAGGGAGGGCAGGCTCCAGGATCTGCGACGCGAGTTGGATGAGCTTCGCCAGTTGGTGAGTACCCTGGGGACGAATGCGGCCGCGTCCGACGTGCTGAATGCGGTCCAGTTTCTTCTGAACTCGGTGGAGCAGGATCTCAACGCGGACCGTCTCGGACCCGCCAGTCGGAAGTTGCTGCTCTGCTACCGGCTGATCGGGCAGGCACAGGTGGGCAGGGGCGCAGGAGAGCCGCAGAGCCTCACCGGGATGCGCGAGAAGCTTGAGAATCTGCAAGGCCGATTCGATTCGATGCGCCAGAAGAATCCCACCGATCCGATTTGGAATGTCGTGCAGGATCTCTTGAGCAAAGCGGAGCGCGCGCTCAAGCGGGGGGATGTACGCAGAGCACACCGGCTAATGAAGGCGGCTTCGTCGATGCTGGCACTGGCAGAAGAAAAGGGACCGTAGAAACCAGGAGGTTTAGCCATGGGACAAGAAAAAGGCAGGGCACCGCCACCTTGAGGTTGCGGTACCCCACCGGCGACAGAGGAAGAAAGGAGCTTGAGCCAGCGGCTCAGTCAAAGCTAATTCATTCGGCCCGAAAAGTCAACGGGCTTTTGGGAAAGGTAAGGGCGACGAGGAAGAAAGGGAGGTTGAGATGAAACGGTTGACAGCGTTGTTCGGGACGCTATTGGTCCTCGCCTGGACTTCAGCGGTATCGGCGCAGGACTATCACCTGCTGCTGAGACCCAGCGAAGTGGTTCTCCAGCCTGGGACGGGCATTCAGTTTCACGCGCAGCTGTTCGCGAGCGACGGCGCTGCCGTGGCTGGTGCCACCATCCGCTGGCGAGTTCACCCGGAGGAACTCGGTCAGATCACCGAAGATGGCTTTTTCATCGCCGGGCGACGCCCCGGTCAGGGGCGAGTGATTGCCGTGGCTGAGTTCAGCGGCGCGGAGTACGTCGCGAGCGCCCACGTGACGGTGGGTGCGCCACCGCCCCCGAAGCTCGCGGTGAAAGTGAAACCCTCGCGCACCGTGGTCGCACCGGGCGACACCCAGCGATTCCGTGTTCGCGTTGTGGACGCGGATGGCAACAAGGTTCCCGCCCGATTCGTGCGGTGGCAGTTGGATCCGGACCGACTCGGTTTCATCGATCCGAGCGGTCTGTTTCACGCGGCTCAGCACGCGGGTCAGGGCGAGCTGACGGCCGTGGTGGAGGTGAACGGCCGCTTGCTCCGCGGGTCGGCCCAGATCATTGTGAGCCCACCGCCGAAATCGGCGATCCTGGGCACCGTGACCACGGAAGACGGTACTCCGCTGGCGGGTGCCAAGGTCATCGCCTACCGGATCGGGGCGATCCAGTGGAAACGGGGTACTGAAACAGACGAGAACGGCAACTACGAGCTGAATCATCTCCTTCCGGGCATTTACGTGCTGTTCGCGCGAGCTGAAGGCTACATTGGCGAGTACTACGACGACGCTCAGCTGCTCCGGGAGGCGACCCCCGTGCAGGTCGGCGTGGAGGACACGCTGACGGGTTACGACTTCGCCCTGATGCTCGGTGGGCGGATTTTGGGCACGGTCGCCTCCGAAGATGGCGAGATCTTGCCCGGAGCTCACGTGGTGGCCCAAATGGTCGTGAAGCCCGACTTCAAAGCTCACGCTGTCACTGACGAGAACGGAAACTACGTGATCGATGGTTTGCCCACGAGCAACTACTGGGTGTGGGCCAAGAAGAGCGGCTACGCCAGGGAGTACTGGCAGGAAGCTTCCACCAAGCAGGATGCCGACATCGTCTCCGTCGAGGCCCCCAACGACGTGTCCGACATCAACTTCACTCTCCCGCTCCGCAGTGCGATCACCGGTCGCATTACCGACCATCAAAGTGGCGAGGGCCTCGAAGGGGCGGTGGTGTTTGCCGTGCGCATTTCGTCGGCCGCTACCCCGGGTAGCCACTTCCGCATGACGCGGGCTAAGGCCGACGGCTACTACACGCTGGACGTGCCGGCGGGGACCTACATCGTCGGGGCTGTGGCGGAATGGTACCGTCCGGTGTTCTACGACGGCAAGCTGGATCCGCGCCAGGCCGACCTCGTGACGGTGCAGCAGGACCAGCACACCGAAGGCATCGACATCGCGCTGATCCACTTCGGCACGATTGCGGGTACGGTGACGGACGAGAACACCGGGCAGCCGATCGCCGGCGCACGCGTCACGGCAATTCGTGTCAGCTTCCTGATGCCCGCCGTCCACTGGCCCATGCGAGAAGTCCCGAGCGAACTGAAGGACCTGCCGGGCTTCAACTGGCATCGCGGACCCTACGCGCACGGACTCCGCTTCGAGACGGAGACCGACGAGAACGGGAACTACCGCTTCCCGGGATTGCCTGCAGGCCGGTACTACGTGCAGGCGGGCGCTCAGGGCTACATGGCTGAGTTCTACGACGGCGTCACCAACATCCGGGATGCGACGCCCGTGGCGGTGCGTGACGAGGAGGTCACCGAGCCCATCGATTTTGCTCTGGGCGAAGGCGGGGCGATCGCCGGGACCGTTACTTCCGAAGAAGACGGTTCGCCCATCCCCCACGCCTGCGTCGTGCTGTACCGGAAGGGCTTCGGAGAGTTCCGAAAGACTCGCACGGATGAGTCTGGCGCCTTCCGGTTCGCCGGTCTGCGACCCGGCATCTACTACTTGGCGGCCGACGCCAAAGGGTATAAGGGCGAGTTCTACGACAACGCCCGGCGCATGCAGGACGCTACCCCGATTCAGCTGGGTCCGGGTGAGTCGGTGACCGACATCAGCATTGCCCTGGCACCGCGGGATGCCAATCTGGGCGCGATCGCGGGCGTGGTTGTGTCCGACGAGGACGGCAGCCCGATCGAAGGTGCCTGGGTGTACGCTCTGCCTCTCCGCCGTGGCCACATCCGCTGGGCCGTGACGGACGCTGACGGCGAGTACGAGATCACCGGTTTGCCCTCTGGTTCGTACTTCGTGATGGCCTGGGCCCGCGGCTACGTGGCGGAGTTCTACGACAACGTGCGCAGGCTCCGCAAGGCCACGCCGGTGCAGGTGAACGCGCCTGGCACCACACCGGACATCAACTTCTCGCTGCGTCCGCGCAAGCGCGGCGCCTACCAGCTGGCTGGCCGCGTGTTGGACGCCCAGGGCCAGCCCGTAGAGGGCGCGCTGGTGGTGGCCGAGAGCGACACCGTCGACGTTGCCTCCGTGCCGACCGACGGCATGGGCAACTTCGTGCTGGCGGATCTGCCGGACGGTCGCTACCGGTTGAGAGTCTCGTTGCCTGAAGCCGGCGATGTGTACTACGGCGGCGAAGATTCCTCCCAGGCCTCGGCTCTCGAGTTGAGCGAGAGCTCGCCTTCGGAGGAAGTGGAAATCCAGCTGGGTGTGACCACCGGCGTGAGCGGGTCGACCGAGTCGACCTTGCCGGCTCAGTTCGAGCTCGGCCAGAACTACCCGAATCCGTTCAATCCCAGCACGGAGATCCGTTTCGCCCTGCCGAAGGACGCGGAGGTGACCCTGACCATCTTCAACCTGCGCGGTCAGGTGGTGCG
>CAYXFI010000011.1:25224-27799 GCA_964464205.1 uncultured Cytophagia bacterium | reverse complement strand
TGAAGATCTTGTCCACCACGCCGATCTTCGCCCGCCGCGCCGGAACGAAGCTCCCCGCCTGGGCCATCAGCACGATGAGCGCCACCTGCCGCAGGTAGGTGGACTTGCCGGCCATGTTGGGCCCGGTGATGATCAGGATCTGATGGTCGCCGTTGTCGAGCCGGGTGTCGTTCGGCACAAATTGTTCGCCCGGCGGCAACAGTCGCTCCACCACCGGATGCCTACCATCCTCGATCAGGATCGCATCGCCATCGCAAACCTCCGGTCGCGCGTAGTCGTTCTCGAAAGCCACCTGGGCGAAACCGGCCAGACAGTCCAGGCGGGCCAGCAGTCGGCCATTTTCCAGGATCTGCGCGGCGTGCGAAGCGGCTTTGCGACGTAGCCCATCGAACAGTTCGTACTCCAGCGTCGCGATGCGCTCCTCCGCCCCGAGGACTTTCTCTTCGTACTCCTTCAACTCAGGCGTGATGAAGCGCTCCGCGTTCACCAGCGTTTGCTTGCGAATGTAATTGGGCGGCACTTTGGACAGATTCGGCTTGGTGACTTCGATGTAGTAGCCGAACACCTTGTTGTAGCCCACGCGGAGCGAACTGATGCCCGTCCGCTCCCGCTCTGTGGTCTGCAGCCGAGCGATCCAGTCCTTTCCCGAGCGGACGATCCGGCGGAGCTCGTCCAGCTCGGAATTGTACCCCTCGCGGATCAGGCCGCCCTCCGTCACCAGCAACGGCGGGTCATCCACAAGGGCCTCGTCGATTTCCTTCACAAGGCCCGACAGCGGCTCCAGATTCTCGCGGATTTCGGTGAGCTCGCTGGATTCCAGATCCTTCAGCAGCTTCCGGATCTTGGGCACAAGCTTGAGGGTGCTGGCCAGGGCCTTCAGATCTCGGGCGTTGGCACGACCCGTGGTGATCTTGCTGGTGAGCCGCTCCAGATCACCGGCCCGGCCCAGAGCCGCTCGCAATTCCTCTCGCACCGAGCCGGATTGAAGGAGCTCCTCCACGGCGTCGAGGCGGCGCCGGATCTGCTCCACGTTCCGCAGCGGTCGGAGGATCCACTGTACCAGCAAGCGACCACCCATGGGCGTGCGCGTCCGATCGATCACGGAAAGCAAAGTGGCGCGCCGATTGCCGAAGGCCATCGACTGCACCAGCTCGAGGTTGCGGACCGTGGTGGCATCGAGGGCCAAGTACTGCCCCGGGGTGTAGCGGACGAGACGCACGATGTGCTCCAGCCCGCTCTTCTGATTCTCCTTCAAGTACTGCAGCACCACACCCGCCGCACACACGCCGGCGTCCAGGTCCTCGCAGCCGAACCCCTTAAGGCTGGAGGTCCCGAAATGCTGCGTGAGCGTCTCGTAGGCGTAGTCGCGGACGAACATCCATTCGTCGCGCGGGGTGATGGGAAACTGGGCGCGTTCGGCCAGCCTCTCACGCACCAAGTCCACCTGGGCGTCCGAAACCAGCAGTTCGGCCGGCGACACGTTCAGCAGTTGGTCCACGAACTCGTCCAGCCCGAATTCGCCCGCCACAAACTCCCCCGTCGACAGGTCGGACCAAGCAAGGCCCACCGTTTGCCCCTTCAGGTACACGGCGGCCAGGTAGTTGTTGCGCTTCGTCTCCAGGTAGTCGTCCACCAGTGCGGTGCCGGGGGTGACGATCTCCACCACGTCCCGCTTCACCAGTTTCTTGGCCTTCTTGGGATCCTCCACCTGTTCGCAGATGGCCACCTTGTAGCCGGCCTTGATGAGTTTGGTGAGGTAGGACTCGAGGGCGTGGTGAGGAAAACCCGCCAGAGGCACGTCGGCGGCTTTCCCGTGGGCGCGCGAGGTGAGAGTGAGGCCAAGCACCTCGGACGCGACCTTGGCGTCGTCGTAGAACATCTCGTAGAAGTCGCCCATGCGAAACAGAAGGATGGCGTCCTGGTGCTGGGCCTTGAACGACATGTACTGTTCGAGCATGGGTGTCGAGGGTGTCCCGACGTCGCCGCCCGATTCCTTGCGTTTCCTCTGTTTGGTAGCTACACTCATCTCGCTCCGTTGCCCCGGCCTTCCCGTGCCGCTGACCTCATCGCCTCAATGAGCGCCGAAACCCCCGGTCAGACCCTTGCGCCCCACCCCCTCCGCTTCCATCCAGATGTACACCGGATAGATTTCGTTCACGAAACGATAGGCCCCAGCACCCCCTTCTACGTCCCGTTCAATCACGCCGAGCTCACGCATCCGTCGAAGAAAATTGTTGAACACTCGCTTCTCGCTTTCCGTGAGATGCTTTTCCACCTCACGCCTGGTGAAGAAGCGACGGATGCGAAGGCGCCCAAGTTTCCTCAAGATGGAACGATAGCGCGGGCTTCGCACCGCGCGGTAGACTCGGGGCTCCAGGTACCGATAGCCAATCCGGTTGGCCGCCACCAATACTCCCACGTACGCGTCATCCTCATCCACCACGCCATCGCGGTCTGTGGCGTAGGTTGCGTCCCCAATCTCCTGCATGAGAATGGGATACCCGCTGGAAAACTGCACGAGAATATCCAGCGCTTCTGGCTTAACGGACATATTGCACGAACCAAAAGCACGCTG
>CAYXFI010000011.1:0-25214 GCA_964464205.1 uncultured Cytophagia bacterium | reverse complement strand
GGAAGAAGTCCCGCACTTCCTCATCAACAAGTTTTTCGATCCGGACCATCCGAAAAACGCGAGCCAGAGACGGCTGAAGCGAACATAGATCTTCCCACCGCTCAGGTAAACCTACAAGGGTGAACAGCACGGGGAACGACGGGAAGTGTGTGGCGGTGTAGTCCACCAAGCTCTTGTACCAGTCGGCAAATGTCTGCTGCTGCGCCAGTCCATTGATGTCGTCCAGAGCCACGAAGAGCCCCTGTCTTTCACCCCTCATTTTCTGGGCAAAATTGAACAGGGCTCGCGGGAAATCGTCAACCAAGGCCTGTAGCTGTTCGCGCGGCGGAGCGAAACGTACCGAAACCCCAAACAGGTCAATTTGCTCAACGTAGTTGCCAAAAAGATCCCGAACTTTCCGAAACAACGAAGCCTCGCCTCGCGCGACCCTCAGCAGACCTTCGAACACCTCACGGGTGAGACCTTCGAGATCGGTCACGGCCCCCAGAAAAACGTGAATACCGAGCAGGTTTCGCTCGATCTCCGCGAACCTTCGCAGGTACGAGACGAACGAACTCTTCCCGATCCCTCGTTCGCCTACGAGAAACAGGTTCTCCAGCTTCCCGTGAGCGGCGCGATCCACGTAGCGGGCGGCTTCCCGGAGCTCTTCCTGACGGCCGACGAAGAGCTCCGGCGGAACCGGCGCTCCTGGCGTGAAAGGGCTATCCGGCTTTTGGTCAATCGCACGGACCGGCATGCGTCTCCTGTTCCCGAGGGCCATTGTTCACGATCGCCGCAGGTCGTGACCCCAGTGGAGTTTCTGCCGCAGGAGTTCGTAGAAGCTCTTGCGTCGAGTCCAGACCCACCTCACGCAGTAATCCGCCTTACGGATCTCCACCGACTGCCCCGCTCGCAGCCTGTACGCCGCCTGTCCGTCCGCGCTCAGGAGAAGCCATTCGCTCTCCGTGTGGGCCACGGTGTGCACCACGCTCGTGTCGGGCAGCACCACCGTCCGCGCCGACAGCGTGTGTGAACACAGAGGCGTGATGATGATCGCGTTCATCGTGGGAACGACAATTGGCCCGCCGGCAGAAAGGCTGTAGGCTGTGGAGCCCGTCGGGGTCGCCACGATGATCCCGTCGGCCACGTACGTGTTCAAGTACGTCCCGTCCACTTTCACTTCCACCTGGACGATGCGCGGGCTACTCCCCCGGTCAATGACCACGTCGTTGAGGCAGAAAAACGTGCGGCCATCTTCGCCTTCCACGTCGGCCCGGATCACCATCCGTTCCAGGATCTCGTACTCCCCCGCCAGCACGTCTTCCAGGCTCGGGTACAGTTCGCCGACAGTCACCCCGGCCAGGAAGCCCAAGCCGCCCAGATTCACGCCCAGAATCGGGACCTCGTTGGCTCCCACGGCGCGCGCGGCGCTCAAGAAAGTACCGTCGCCACCAAAGGCGAACACCATGTCCGTGCGTGTGGCCACTTCCTCGCAGGGCAGGGCCTCGCAGTCCCGGGAATCGAGGCGCAGGGCCTCGGCCACTCCCTCCTCCACCAGCACGCGTACACCGCGCCCGCTGAGCCAGCCGACCACCCCGGGGATGATCTCGCTCACCAGGGACTTTCGAATGTTGGCGATGATCCCGATGGTCATTCGTCGTGGTGGGCCGTCGCTTTCTCCGCCTTCGATTCCCGCGCACCGCCCAGACGGAATACCTTCTTCCAGCGGGCGTCCTCACGCCTGGCACCGGTCTGAAGTTCCCTATCCACTCGGGCTGCGATGCCCTCCGCGTCCAGGCCGAGCAGTCGCAGAACTTGCCCTCTTTCCCCCTGCTCCACAAACTGGTCCGGCACGCCGATCCTCAGGAGCCGAACGTCGGCGTAGCCGTTGTCCACCAGGAATTCCGCCACGGCGCTGCCAAAGCCGCCTCTGACGGTGTTCTCCTCCACGGTCACCAGCAGCGGAAATCTGGAGGCCAGATCGCGCAGCAGTTCCTCGTCCAGTGGCTTCACGAATCGGGCGTTCACCACTGTCGCCTCGATCCCTTTTTTGGAGAGTCGCCCGGCGGCCTCCAGCGACGGGTACACCATGGAGCCGATGGCAATGATGGCCACGTCATCGCCCTCCCGCAGCACCTCCGCTTTGCCGATGGGCAAAACCTCAGCCTGAGGCTTGCGGGGCACGCCCACTGCGCTGCCGCGCGGGTAGCGGATGGCAGAGGGGCCATCCTCCCGAGCCATCGCAGTCCACAGCATGTCGCGCAGTTCGTTCTCGTCTTTGGGGGCCATCACCACCATGTTGGGGATATGCCGCAAGTAGCTCAGGTCGAACACGCCGTTGTGCGTGGGTCCGTCGTCGCCCACCACGCCGCCCCGGTCCAGGGCGAACACGACGGGCAGTTTCTGCAGAGCCACGTCGTGGATGATCATGTCGTAGGCGCGCTGCAGGAAGGTGGAGTAGATGGCCACCACCGGTCTCAAACCGCTGATGGCCAGCCCCGCCGCGAAGGTCACCGCGTGACCTTCGGCGATCCCGACGTCGTAGAAGCGATCCGGGAAAGCGTCGGCGAGCTGCACAAGGCCGGTACCCAGCGACATCGCCGCGGTGATCCCGACAACCTTCGGATTCTTCGAAGCGATCTCCACCAGAGCCTCGCCGAATACCTGCGAGTAGGTCGGGGCCGCGCTCTTCTTCTTGCTCTTGCCCGTGGCCACGTCGAAGGGACCCAAGCCGTGAAAACGGGGAGCATCCTCCTCCGCGTACTTGTAGCCCTTGCCCTTCTTCGTGAGCACGTGGACGAGGATGGGTCCCCGGAACTTTCGCACCTCGGTCAGCACCCGGATCAGTCGGGAGAGATTGTGGCCATCCACGGGCCCGATGTAGCGGAAGCCGAGCTTCTCGAACAGAAGCCCCGGCACGATGATCGATTTCAGACCCTGGTCGATCCTCGCCACGATGGAGCGGACTCGTCGTCCAAGGTAGGCCATCTTGCCGGTGAGTTCCCAGATGTCGCGCTTCAGGCGGTTGTACATCGGCGCGGTGATGATATCGGTGAGGTAGCGCGACAGCGCCCCGACGTTCCGCGAGATCGACATCTCATTGTCATTCAGGATCACGATCAGGTCTTTGCCCAGGGCACCCGCGTTGTTCAGGCCCTCGAAAGCAAGACCGCAGGTCAGCGCTCCGTCACCCACCACCACGACGACTCTGTAGTCCTCGCCGCGATGATCTCGGGCGCAGGCCATCCCGAGGCCGGCAGAAATCGCTGTGCCCGCGTGGCCGACGCCGAAGGTGTCGTACTCGCTCTCCTCGGGTTTCACGAACCCGCTGATGCCGCCGTATTGGCGCAGGGTGTGGAAGCGATCGCGCCTGCCGGTGATGATCTTGTGTCCGTAGGCCTGGTGCCCGACATCCCAGACGATTTTGTCCCGCGGAGTGTCGAACACGTAGTGCAGCGCGAGCGTGAGTTCCACCGCGCCCAGACTCGGCGCCAGATGCCCTCCCGTCTCACTCACGCTGCGAATCATGAACTCCCGTAGTTCCTTGGCCACCTGCGCGAGCTGGGGGATCTCCAGTTCCCGCAGATCGTCCGGCGAGTGAATTTGTTCCAGTAGCGTCCCCATCCGTCCAGACCCTGCAGCCCTATTCCACCACTTCCAGTTCGAACCCACCTTCCTTCCTGATCAGCTTCTTCAACCGGCGCTCCGCATCCTGCAACCGCGAAGCGCAGTACTGGCTCAGTTCCATTCCCTCCTCGAAGAGCCGAATCGACTCCTCCAACGGAAGATCGCCCGCCTCCAACGCGGCGGCGATCTCCTCCAGCCGCTGCATCGCCGATTCGAACGACTTCGGTTCCGATTTCTTCGCCGCCACTGCCCTGCCTCCTGTCAAACCGGAATCATGCCAGAACTGTGCCAGCCCGCAGCGAACTCACGCGCGGGCGAATTCTGTTTCATTTCGGTACAGCCTCTTCTCCTGACTCCAGCTTCAGAGTGCGCCAGCTCGCCCCTTCATCTTTCTCGACCACATCGGCCCGGATGCGACCCCGCCAGAACTGGACCGCAACCCGGCCGTCGCGCAATTGGGCCGCCGTTCGAACCAATTGCCCCGTGCCTTCGTCGATCGTGATGCTGTAGCCCCGCCGAAGGGTAGCCTCCGGGCTGAGCGACTCGAGCCGCTGCGTGAGGCCCCGCAGCGTCTCCTTTTCCACCCGCAGCCGGTGTTCCAGCTGGGTCTGCATCCGCCGGACCAGCTCGTCTAGCCACTGCTGGTGTTGCGCCACCAAGTCGGTGGGCCTGCGGAAGGCGTAGCTCGACTCGATCGCCCGGAGCCGCTGTTTCAGTTGCTCCAGACGGTTCTTCAGATGACGGTAGCTTTTGGCCATCAACGTGTGAATCCGGCGCAGCAGCTCCGCCCGATCCCGCACGACCATCTCCGCCGCAGCCGACGGTGTGGGCGCCCGCTGATCCGCCACGAAATCGGCGATCGAGAAATCGACCTCGTGCCCGACCGCCGAGATCACCGGGATCCGGGAGCGAAAGATCGCCCGCGCCACCACTTCTTCGTTGAACGCCCAGAGATCCTCCAGAGACCCCCCACCTCGCCCGACGATCAACACATCCACCTCACCGAACTCGTTGAACGCATCGATGGCGTCGGCGATCTCCTGGGCAGCCCCCTCTCCCTGCACGCGCACCGGGTACAGAATCAGATCCACCGACGGGAAGCGACGCCAGATCACGCTCACAAGGTCACGGATCGCCGCCCCGGTCTCGGAAGTCACGATTCCGATCCGCTCCGGGTACGGCGGCAAGGGCTTCTTGCGCTCCAGCTCGAAGAGCCCCTCCTCCTTCAAGCGGCGCTTCAACTGCTCGAAGGCCAGTTGCAGCTCCCCCACTCCGAGGGGCACGATCTCGGCCACCTCGATCTGGTATTCGCCGCGCGGCTCGTATACCACGACCCGGCCGCGGACGTAGACTTTCATGCCATCGCCGGGCATGAATCGAAGCGCCAGATTCCGGTTCCGCCACATCACGCAACGGATCTGCGCCCGCTCATCCTTCAGCACGAAGTACATGTGGCCGGAGGGCATGTGATGCTTGAAGTTCGAGATCTCCCCCTGGACCCAGACCTCCGGGATGGAGGTCTCGAGCAGAATCTTGATCTCCCGAGTGAGTTCGGAAACCGTGTAGACGTACTCGCGATCCAGAGCGCCTTCAAAACCGGGTAGACCCATGGGCGGTGGTACTCCTCGCTTCGCAGCTCAACGTACGGAAACGTCGTTCCGCCCGGCGGCATCAACCGGCAGCCGGGCGCGCCTCGATAGCTTCCTTGATCTGCCGTCGCAGCTCGCTCAGGTCGCTGGACTTCAGCACGTACGCGCGAGCCGCCCAGGACTTGAAATCGTCCTGCCAGCCGCCGTAGGCGGTGTTGATGATGATGGGCAGGTTCTTGTCGTGCGCGGCGATCTCGGTGATGGCGTCGAGCCCCGTCATGCCGGGCATTTTCAGGTCCATCACGATCACGTCGTACCGCCCAGCCTTGACCTTCTCCACGGCTTCCCTGCCATCCTTCGCGCTGTCCACCTCGTAGCCGTCCCGCCGCAGTTCCATCTCGTACAGCAAACGCTGGTTCGCGTCATCCTCGACAATCAGTATCCTCGCCATGGCCTCTCCACCTCCGAATCAGTGCGCGAATCCCCGCTCCTCAGGCCTGTGGGGTCGGTTGCGTTTCCTGGGCGGCGGCCGAACGCTCGGCGATGCCCCGCATCGGGAGCAACACACGGAAGGTCGTTCCCTCGCCCACCTTGCTCTCCACCAGAATCCTGCCGCCGTGAGCGTGCACGATCTGCTGCACGATGGGCAACCCCAGCCCTGTCCCGTCGGACTTGGTGGTGAAAAACGGATTGAACATGTTCTTCAGCACCTCCTGATCGATGCCCGGACCCGTGTCCCGGATTTCCGCCATGATCTGGTCGCCGTCGTACCGGCCTGTCAGGATCGTGAGTTGTCCTCCCTCCCCCATCGAGTCCAGGGCGTTGTAGAACAGATTCAGGAACACCTGACGCATCTGCTGCTCGTCGATGTACACGGGCGGCAGACTCAGGTCCAGATGCTTCTCCAGCCGTATGTGCTTGCGCTGCAGCTCCTCCTGCACCAGAAAGATCGCTTTCTGGACGATTTGATTGAAATCGACCCAGTCCGGCTTGGGCCGCGACAGCCGGGTGAAATCGAGCACGTTGTTCAGAATGTTCTCCAGCCGCTGCGCCTCCTCGGCGATGATCCCCATGATGACCCGCGTCTCCTCTTCGTTCCGCGGGGACTCGAGCATCGAGTGGGCGAAACCGCCGATCGTCACGAGCGGGTTGCGGATTTCGTGCGCCACCTGAGCCGCCAGGTGTCCCACAGTCGCCAGCCGTTCGGTTTCGAGTAGCCGGGCCTGGGTGTCCCTCAGTCTGGCCAGAGCCGACTCCAGGTCCTGTTTCTGCCGCGCCAGGTTGGCGTATGCGCGCGCTCGTTCGATGGCCAGGCCCGCCTGATTCGCCAAGACGGTGAGCAGTTCCACCAGCGACTCGTCCAGGGGGTGGCCGGTGTACAAGTTGTCAGCCACCACCACACCGATTCCTTTGCCGCGCGCCACTAGCGGCACGCAGGCGAACTCGCTCGTACCCAGTTGCTGCGTGAGCCACATGCAACACTCCGATTGCGCGCGCGCCGTGTGCCGCGCGACGATGAAAGACCGCCGTTCTTTCAGGCTACGGGCCAGCACACACCTTTCGTCGGACAGAGGATGGCGCAGGTTCTTGACGAAGTTGTTGAAACGATCATCTGGATCGGGGCGGCGCCGTCCGTGCTTTTCCAGGAACTCCGGCAAGGTCATCTTTTCGCGCGCGAGGGAATCCCAAATGGTGGCTGCCTCCTCGGCACTGCTTGGTCCCACCCCCATGGTGCCCCGCAACTCGGTCTCGTCCTCGGAGAGGAGAAAGATCATGGCCCGGCTGAATCCGAGAGCCTCGCCCGCTGTGACGCAAGTGAGGATGAGATGAAGCAGTTCCTCCAGGTCCAGCGTGCCCTGCATGGCGTGGGCGATCTGGGACAGCATGGTCATCTCCACGGCCCGTTTCTCGGCCGCAGTCACGTCCTCGATGATGCCCACGCTGCCAAGCAGGGTTCCGTTCTCATCGCGTCGTGGCACGACGCGAGCGCTCAGCATCAGCCGTCGACCGTCTCTGGCGTGGAAGACGATCTGCTCGCTGGCGTAGGGCTCGGAACCCACCAGCACGCGTTCCACCGACCGAAGCGGAGGCAGTCCGCCCGGCAGTTCTTCCTGTAGCAGAGGGACACCCGTGAATGCCTCGGTGGAGTCCGTCCCGAACAGCTCGACCATAAAGCGGTTCGCCAGAGTTACCCTGCCCTCCGCGTCCGTGGCAAAAATGCCCACCGGGGCGGCATCTACGATCGACTGCAGAAAGTCGCGCGCCCTCCGGACCTCTTCCTGAAGCTGCCGATTCTTCCGGTTGATCTCAGAAACGATGAAGGCGTTCTCGATCACATTCCGGAGTTCGTGCAGGCCGAAGGGCTTGTTGAGGTACGCAAAAACGCCCCGTTGCAGCATACTGGACCGCAGCGAGGCGTCGTTGTCGCGAGCGGTGAGCATGATGACCGGCACGTCACGGAGCTCCGCCAGCTCCGGATCGCTGCGCAGCTTTTGGTACACCGCGATGCCATCCATGCCGGGCATCATGTAATCGAGCAGGATAATGTCCGGGTGGATCTGCCGAGCCAGCTCCAACCCTTTCCTGCCGTCCGAGGCTCCGGCGAATTCGTACCCCACTCGCGTCAGAAATGCACGCACCAGGTCGTGCATCACGACGTCATCGTCGATCAGCAAAACGCGCCGTTTCTTCTCTTCCAACGTGGAGCCTCTCGGAAAAGCCACACACCGCGAACGTGCTCAAGAACTCAAAAGGGCCAAGCGGTTGCCTGAGCCCTTCGAGCTTTAGCGGAGTTTCTTCTTGTGGCGATTCTTGCGCAGTCTTTTTTTCCTCTTATGGGTGTTGATCTTGTGTCGCTTCCTCTTGCGCCCGCAAGGCATACAGATTCCTCCTCCTTTCTCGGTTTGCTCTCAAGAATTCACCCTCCGTTCCCGCTCGACAGCGTGTTCACATTGTTCTTCAGCTCCCGAGACGGCACGAAGATCGGCACGCGCCGCTTCGGCAGGGAAATCGTCTCGCCCGTCCGCGGGTTCTTCAGCATCCTCGGCGGGCGATCCTTGGTGCGAAACGTCCCGAAGCCCACGAGAGTCACGCGCTGGCCATTCTGCAGAGCCCACACGATCGTCGCGAGGAAACCGTCAATCACAGCCGCCGTCTCTTTCTTCGTGAGGCCGGTTCCCTCAGCGACGATGTCGACGATCTCGCCTTTGGTCATCGTATTCTCCCGGGACTCGTTCGCAATTGCCTAGCTTCACCCCCGTCGCTCACCCACAGCCCCCGACCGAACCAGCTAGCCCGCCCACTGATACTTGAGCTGCGGTGCGCCGTACACCCAGTCGAGCAAAGAACGGACTCCCCCGAACAAGAGTTCCCACAGCCCCAGTTTTCTGCGAGGGATTCGCACCAGCCGCGGTTCGCCGCGGATTCCAGCGAGTTCGGCGGCGATTTTCACCGCATCCCGGAGAGTGCCCAAGGTGTCGACCAGTCCGAGCTCGTAGGCCTGTTTGCCCGTGAACACCCGACCATCCGCGATCCCGCGAAGCTTCTCCCGATCGATGCCCCGCTCGGTGGAAACGACGTTCAGGAACTGTTCGTAGGCGTCGTCGATCCAGGCTTGCAGCAACCTGCGCTCGTCCTCGGTCATGTCCCGGAACGGACTCCCCGCGTCCTTGTAGCGCCCGCTTTTGATGACCGAAATCTCGATCCCCAGGCGTCGGAGCAGACGCCGCACGTTGGGTATTTCCGCAATCACCCCGATGCTACCCGTCGTGGTACCAGGGTTCGCCACGATCTTCTCGCACCCCAGCGCCACGTAGTAGCCACCGGAGGCAGCGACGGAACCCATGGAGCAAACGATTGTCTTCCCTTTTTCGCGGATGCGCCGGACTGCCTCGTAGATCTCCTGCGACGCCGCCACACCGCCGCCCGGGCTATCCACCCGCAGCACGATCGCCCGCACGCGCCGGTCTTTCCGGAAGCGCTCCAGCTGGCGCACCACCGGCTCGGCCTGGGAGATGAGTCCACGCACCTCCACCAGCCCCACGCGCTCGCCTCGGCCGCCGATCACCTCCTCAAACTCCTGGCCGCGGAAAAGCAGGCCGAACGCCACCGCCGCAGCCCCGAGCAGTACCACCAAGAAGATCAAAATGCCAAGGTCCTGGCGTCGCGCCACAGCTGGTCACCTCGCCACAGTGCCACCCTTCCAAAAGAGCACGTAAGTTTAGCAAAAAACGCGATCAAAGTCAATCGAAAAGCCCGCGCAACGCCCCCCGGCAATGTCAACGGGCAATGGGCGGGTAGCTTGGGACCCTCCTTGCAGCGGGCCGGGGCTGGGGAGCACGGCAGCTCCCGCACACGTGAGTCTACCCCTGGTCGGACAGGCCAGCCGGGACAGCCCACTTCGCGAGCCGCAGGTCCGATGGAAACCGGCCCCTCGAAGGGGCGGGGGACGTCGAGAGGATGCGAGGAACGCGCCCCTGCCGCGTCCAGGAGACCCCCGGAAGGGAGGGGAAAGCGCTGGAGGTCGGGCCGGAGCCCGACCCTCCAGTCCCGTCTACGGCTCGGAGCGCTCCGTGTGCACTAGGCCGGCTCACGCAGGGCCGCCCAAGCACCCCGGCCCCGCGGGGACCAGCAAAGCGACAGGGAGACTCCACGGGGTCAGGGGCATCCGGTTTCGCCGAAAGGCTTTCTTAGAAGCTCTCGGAGACGATGAAGCCGGCTCGGCCCCTTCCCAGCGAGGGAAAAGAGTTCTCCGGGGCTAACCGCTCGTCGTCAAGGCTGGAACTCTGAGCGCCCCGGCGCTTCTTCACCCGGTGTCTCCCCTTCTCCGCTTGGCGTCTTGCCGCCTTGGCGAGGGCTCCGTTTCTCCGCGACTCGGCGTGCTCTGCGTGAGAGGAAACCCACGCGGGGACTGCCTGCCTCACAGGGGACTCACCCAGCATGGCGTCGGGTGCCACGTCGTTCCGTGCAACTCGCTTCTCCACTCTCAAGGGGATACCGGTTGGCCCTTCTGCAAAACCCTCTGCGTTCTTTCCCCCTGTGGTTTGTCGGGGCCTTTCACGGGTCTCTTGGGGTCCGGTGGGTGTGCCGCCGTCTGACCTTATCCCTCGAGCACGCCTTCCGCTGAATCCCGGTCCAGATACAAGTGAGCGGAAGGGTGTTTCCTCAGGATGGTTGCGGGGCACTCCTCCGAGATGGAACCGGTGAGCGTCCGCTGCACCGCTTCGCGCTTCGTCGGTCCCGGGACCACGCAGTGAACGTACCGTGCCGACATCAGGGCCGGAACCGTGAGCGTAATCGCGCGGAGCGGCACTTCTTGGAGGGAGGAAAAACAGCCGTCGTGTACCTGCTGGAGGCGACAGCGTTCCTCCAGCTCCACGACCTTCACCCAGCGGGGATCGTCGAAGTCAGCCACTGGAGGGTCGTTGAACGCAATGTGTCCGTTCTCGCCGATCCCCATGAACACGATGTCCGGTGGGTTCTCCCGCACAATCTGTTCGTAGCGTTCCGCCTCGGCATTGGGATCTTCCGCCCACCCACGAATGTACTCGACGCGGCCCGGCTCAACGCGGTCGAAGATCCTCTCTTTGAGGTATCTGCCGAAACTCTGGGGGTGACCCTCCGGTAGTCCCACGTACTCGTCCATGTGCATCGCCACCACCCGAACCCAATCGATATCGGGTTCTTCGGCAAGTGCGTCGAGCATCTCGTTTTGCGATGGGGCAGCGGCGAAGATCGCGTTCACCCGCTCTTTCTCGCGCAGCAGCCTTCGTAGGTCTTCCGCGGCTCGCGCTGCTGCAGTTCTGCCCATCTGGTCGCGCGTCTCAAACACGAGCACGTTGAGTTCGTCCACCTTCCACTCGCGAATCGGTCTGGCCACCATCTCATCCATCTCCGGTTGTCTCGCCTCCCGGCCCTGAGCCTGCAACAGGTTCCCCCTTGTGCAACACGAGTTTCACCTCGAATCGGTAGCTCTTCTCTCCCTCGATCAACTCCCCCAGGACAACGTCCGCGTCGACTCCGGGCGCAAGGTCGCCCACCCTCCCCTCGAGTCCCAGCAAGCGAGCCGGATTCGTGCAACACGCGCGGACGGCCAGCCGGAGGGCTTCCTCGAGGGGCAGAGCGGGGTGCATGGCGTGCCACACGCCTTCCATCGGCCGCGTGAGCCACGTGACCAGATTCGCAAAGGCGCGATCCATTGTGAGTACGCTGCCGTACAGCGTGTCCGGATCGTCGGCCACGTAAAGGTAGCCCCGCTCGCGGTCCACCCTCGCTTCGATGCCCGAAACGCGAAAAGACTCGAGCTCCGCGAAGCCAGTGACGAACATGCTGTCGGTGACGGCGAGGAATCGCTCTGGTCCCACCCGGGCCAGCACGTCGCGCACGTAGGCCGGGTGCACGTGAAATCCGTCCGGGATCACGGGCACCAGCAGCTCGTCCGAGCGGAGGATCGCCTCCACCGCACCACCCTCCCCGATGCCTTTGGCCGAGCTACCGGTGGGACCGTTGAGGAAATGGACCGCGCCTCGGAGTCCCCGACGGATGGCCTCGCGGAACTGTTCAAACGTGCCATTTGTGTGGCCCGCCACACACACGACTCCCTCGGCTGTGAGCTTCTCGATCAGCTCGTAACCCGGCTGGCCGTGTTCCGGCGGCACATTCACGACTCGGATGGCCCCGGCGGCAGATTCCTGCAACCGCTGGCACAGGGCGTAGTCCGGCGCCAAGAAGTAGCGCGGGTTCTGCGCGCCCCGGCACGCGGGATCCTTGATGAAGGTCCCCTCCACGAAGACCCCTACGTAGGGATTCCGGACTCCCGACCGCGCGAATCGCGCGTAGTTCTGCAGCGCCCTCTCGATGCGCCCGAAGGGAGCGGCGATGGTGGTGAGGAGGACGCTCGTGGCACCACGGGAGAAAAAGTGGGCGGCGGCGTCGCTCAAGCCTCGGTGGTAGTCCGCCCTCCCGCGACGAAAACGCCCCAAGCCGAGGTCGAAACGCCCCGAAGTTAGATCGAAGCCCGCCGCCCCGTTCGTGTGCACGTCCACAAAGCCGGGCAATGCTAGCAACCCGTCGGCCGCGACCTCTCCTTTCGCCTCCTCCGTCACCTTCCCCACGCGGACGACCCGTTTTCCAGAGATGGCGACATCAGCGGTGGCCACGCCCCCGCTGCTCACCACCGTAGCGTTCCTGATCACCAGATCGAGCAAATCACCACCTCCGTGTGCAGTTTCAGAACGTACCCCACTCGCGGGCAGCACGTCCATCCTCAAACCCAATCCCGCCCCCGGGTAGTCCCTTCGTCCTTGACTCGAGGGAGAGCTTCTCACCCCCTCGAACGGACGCGCCACACAACCACGCGAACGAAGAACCGATCGGCCTCACCGAAGCAAACGCCCATCTCCAGAGCCCCATTCAACCGGGGCCACAGGCGCAGCTCCAGCCCGCCCATCAAGCTGGCACCGAGCTCGAAGTCCGACTGAGCCGTTCGCACCAGCGAGGGGATTCCGTGATGGAAAGTCCAGTACTGCCGGGTCCGACGCAGGATTTCCAGGGACGCCGCCCCGGCAACGTAGGGCCTGGCAGCTCTCGTCGCCGGAAAGAAGTACACCCCCCGCAGGCTCAACCCCCAGTACGGAAGACGTCGGAAGCGAGAGGGGGACTCGTAGTCAGAGGCCCAGTGGTGCAACCACAGCTCCGGAACCAACCTGGCCGCGCGCCTACCCGACCGCAGCGCCAGTGCGATTTCCAAAGCGTCGTCCAAGTATCCCTCGGGCACGACCAGCCCTGCCGCGCCAGCCACAGCGGCCACGTCCCCTCCCGCCCGGGCCAGCGCCGGCGCAGTGCCCAGGGTGACGATCAGGACGAGCACCGCGGACGCGCCACGCACCCCCACACCACGACGGAGAAACGCTCGGAACATCCGCATCGAGCTTGCCACCGCGGTAGTACATCTTCGCAGGCCGAGTTCGCGCACGTCCGGATCACGAGCCCTACCATTCAAGAAGCCGCGCGAAAGATAAGCAAATCCCGGCCAAGAGAAAAGTTCAATCGCCCACTGGCTCGGACCTGTGAAAGAAACGAAGGCGGTTCGGGATTTTTTCCGTGGGGGGCACCTGATCAGTGACACCTCGGGAGCCGGGTCGACCGGGTGAGAGTATTCGCCGACGAGGCACGGGCAACCGCGAGACCAGCATCGAACCGACGACGCGCAAGTGGACACGAACGAAAGACCAGCCCGCTCCGCCGGAGCGAGCCTCCGCGGGCGAACGCCGCCGTCATTTCCCCAACAGTGCTCCCGTTGGCACCGCGGGCAGGAAGGACGAGTTCCCCCCTCACGGGATCCGGGCTCGGGCAGCACCGACCCCCGGTGTTGACCAACCCGTCCCGCACAATGATCGCAGGTAGAACCGCAGGACGGGGGAATTCCCACGCCAGCGCTTTCGTCAGGCCCAGGGGGCCGGTCCCCACCGGCGGCGAATTCAGGAGGGCACCTTCTTGAGCGCCTGGGAGAGGTCGTTGATGAGATCGTTCACGTCCTCGATGCCCACCGAAACCCGCACCAGCCCCTCAGTGATCCCGACTTTTTCGAGCTCCTCCGGGGTGTAGCCGGAGTGGGTCATGCTGGCGGGGTGCTCGATCAAGGTGTCGACGTCTCCCAGGCTCACGGCCAGGGTCATCAGCTTCACGGAATCCATCAGAATTTCACCGGCCCTGCGTCCACCCTTCAGTTCAAAGGCGATCATGCCCCCGAAGCCGGTCATTTGCCTGGCGGCGAGCTCGTGCTGGGGATGAATGCGAAGACCCGGGTAGAACACGCGGCTCACCTTCGGGTGGAAGCTGAGGTACTGGGCGATCCGCATGGCGTTCCACGAGTGGCGTTCCATCCGCACCGGCAGGGTTTTGAGTCCGCGCAGCAGCAACCAGGCATTGAAAGGACTCAGGCAACCGCCCAGGTCCCGCAGAGTTTCCCGCCTTGCCTTTCGGATGAAATCCTTCGGCCCGATGATCACGCCGCCGATCGTATCGCCGTGGCCGCCGATGTACTTGGTGGCGCTGTGCACCACGATGTCAGCGCCAAACTGGAGCGGGCGTTGGTAGTACGGCGTGGCGAAGGTATTGTCCACCACCAGTTTCATCCCGTGGCTGTGGGCGATCTCGGCCATCCGGGCAATGTCGATGATCTTGAGCGTGGGATTGGAGGGGGTCTCAATGAACAGGACCCTGGTGTTCTTGTCGATGGCAGCCTCCACCTCCTCCGGTCTGGTGGCATCCACGTCCCGGACGTCGATGCCCATCCGTTTCAGCGTGTTGCGAAACAGCTCGTGCGTGCCGCCGTAGAGGGTGTCGGAAGCCACTACGTTTTCGCCGGCCTGCATGAGGGTGAGAATCACCGTGGTCGTGGCGGCCATTCCCGAAGCGGTGGCCAGTGCTGCCTCGCCCCCTTCCAGGAACGCCATCTCGCGCTCGAAAGCGGCCAGCGTGGGATTGCCGAGCCGGGTGTACACGTAGCCGTCGCGCTCCCCCGCGAAGATCTGTGCTCCTTCCTTAGCGCTGCGAAAGGCAAAGGTGGAACTCTGGTAGATGGGCACATTGAGGGCGCGGGTGATAGGGTCCACGCCGCCAGACCCATGGACGCACAGAGTGGCGAAACTCATCTTGCGCAGTTCCGACTCCTTCATGGCTCCTCCCTATCCAACGTACTGTGGGGCCCGATAACCTACGGCACTCCCCACCTTGCATCCGTACGCACGGTTTAGACCCAGCCGCGCAGTCTCATTGCTTCGGCAACACGCGATACAGCCACCATGTAGGCAGCCAGCCGGGGATAGACTTTGTGTCGTTCATAAGTGGTGTAGAAATCAGCGAAGGCCTTAGTCATTTTCTGCTTCAACCGAGTGTGAACCTCCTCCAGCGTCCAGTAGTAGTTGTATGCATTCTGAACTTGCTCAAAATAGGACACCGTAACACCGCCAGCATTGGCCAGAATATCTGGCAAGACGAAAATCCCTCTTTCGTGAAGTATCCGATCGGCCTCCGGGGTAGTGGGCCCATTGGCAAGCTCGCAGACAACGCGTGCCTGGACCTTGTCTGCATTGGCGTCGGTTATGACGCCCTCGATGGCGGCGGGGAACAGCACATCGACTTTCATCTGGAGCAGTTCTTCATTCGTGATGCTGTCTGTCCCCGGGAACTCTACCACGCTGCCCGTCTGTCGCACGTGATCAGCAAGATCGAGGGCGCGAATCCCGTGCGGATTGTAGATCCCCCCGTATTCGTCCGCCACCGCGACTATCTTCATGCCCAAGAGTTCCTGGGCCAGGATCCCTACGTTTCGTCCCACATTGCCAAAACCCTGGATCGCAGCAGTCGCCCCTTCGAGCGAAATATCGAGGACCTTCGCTAGTTCCCGCAATGCGTACATCCCACCGCGAGCCGTCGCATCCTCGCGGCCTACGGACCCGCCGAGGGACAGTGGTTTCCCCGTGATAACGCCCCAAACCGTGCGGCCCCGCAGGACGCTGAACTCGTCCATCATCCAGGCCATTACCTGCGCGGTAGTGTTCACGTCTGGTGCAGGCACGTCAATATCTGGACCGAGCACGCGCCCCACCTGACGGATGTACGCGCGACTCAGGCGTTCCAGTTCAACTCGCGACATCTCCTTGGGATTGCAGGTCACGCCTCCCTTGCCGCCCCCCAAGGGGAGATCCATCACCGCTGTCTTCCAGGTCATCCAGGCAGCCAAGGCCCGCACCGTGTCCAGGGTCTCTTCCGGATGAAAGCGAACACCGCCCTTCGTCGGACCGCGGGCGTCATTGTACTGGACCCGGTAGCCACGGAACACCTTCACGCTGCCATCGTCCATCCGAACGGCCAGCGTCACGGTCAGCTCCCGCATCGGCCAGCGCAACGCCTCGTGGGTCGCACTGTCCAGCCCGAGAGCCTCCGCCGCTTCATCGAGCTGCCTCTGCGCGATCTTGAAGGGATTCAGTTCTGCCATGATTGGCTTCTCTCCATCTGGTTCAACAACCCTACGCGTCCTACACAGCGAAGCCTCGGCTTCGCACACCCTTGTTCCCTTAACCACACAGCGTCCCCGCCATTTCCCCCAGGCAAATTCCCGCGCCGAACGCGGTACAGGGACACCGCGATCTAGCACCATCCCCCCGGCTCCATTCCACGCTTCGGGAGAAGTCCCGAAACGGTGCTACTCGCCCCTACAACGTCCCGAAAGAGCACGGATCCAGCACCACTTCTACCGCGGAGGGGTAAAGTTCCCTCAGCTTCTAAAGGCAGCATTGCTGGTTCTCTCAACAAATAAAAGTCGGGCCCATTTGGACCCGACTTGTTCACTCCCTTGCATCGACATGACCGCCGCGCCGAGACTCACACAGCGAATCCGCTCTTGTACGCCCGGCCTTCGACAGCGTTGCAACCAGAAGGCCGAGCCGAGTATGGCCAATTCAACCTCCAGCTTGCTCAAGACGATTCCCCAGGCTGATCCACATGCCACCCGCTCAGCTGATCAGCTCTCGGACCTTGTGCAGGAGCACGTCACGCTTCACCGGGCGTTGCAGGTAGTGAGCCTCGGTCCAGACGCCCGTCCGGCCATCCCAGGCGCCGTCCCCCACTGTTGAGATCACCAGCAGTCTCTGGCACCGCGCCCCAAACTGTCGCAATCTTCGGACCTCGCCGCCGGCGGCGGTGCCCACGTCCCAAATTACCAGGTCGAACGCGGCCAACCGTTTGCCAGCGCTCTCCCGCTCCAACCCCTCAACCGCCTCCACGTCGTAGCCCTCCTTGGCCAGAGTCTTGGCCAGAGAGGTGCGGAATGGCTTGTCTTCGCAAACGATCAGGATGCGACCCATCGCGACGACCCGTAGCGTTCTCCTCTGCGGCAGTCTTGCGATGTACAAAGTCCATGCCACCCAGGAGAACGGCCTACTCGGGCCGCCGCGCCGAGGTCCGACCCTCCGCCCCGCGAGCTACCGGTCGCATCCACAAGAGCCCTTACGATAAGATCGCCAGGGGGCTTACCGATAACCCATTAGCATGCAAGGGCTTAGCACAGCTCACCTCCCCCAACCGCCGAGCTCCCATTCTCGTCAGCAGCCCACCCGCACAAACACAGGCCCTTCGACTACCCTGTCCGCGTCTGCCCGTGCAACTCGCGCCCCGAGAATTGCGGCGTCTTCACAGACCACGATCGCACTGGCAAGAGTGAGAAATGGCCGCTTAAGTTTCTTAGGGATGGGAAGTCTCCTCCCGGTCGTTGCATTTCAGAGGCCGCTTCGGTACGCGGATGCCCAGCTCCGCCAATTTGCGATACAGGGAAGACTGACTGAGCCCCAAGACCTTCGCGGCGTACAACTTGTCGAATCCCACACGTTCCAGCACCCGGTAGATATGCTGTCGCTCGAACTCCCGCACCGCATCCTTGAGTCGATCGCTGCGCGCAGCCTGGCCCGAGAGTTGGGCGAGGTTCGGCGGCAAATGGTGCAATCGGATCACATCCTCGTCGCAGAGGATCATCGCCCGCTCGATCACGTTCTCGAGCTCACGGACGTTCCCCTTCCACTCGTAGTTCACCAGCACCGACATGGTGGCCTCGTCCACCCCCCTCACCCGCTTGCCCAGCGAGGGGTTGTGCCGGTCGATGAAATACTGCACCAGCAACGGGATGTCCTCCTTGCGCTCCCGCAGGGGCGGTATTTCGATGTTCACCACATTCAGCCTGTAGTACAGATCCTCACGAAAACGCCCTTCCTCCACTTCCTTCGCCAGGTCCCGGTTCGAGGCCGCCAGAATCCGTACGTCCACCCGTACTGGCCTGGTGCCACCCACGGGCAAAAACTCTTTCTCTTCTATTGCCCGCAGCAGACGCACCTGCAGATTCAGCGGGATGGTGCACACCTCGTCCAGGAACAGAGTGCCGCCGCTGGCCACTTTGAAGAGCCCCTCCTTGTCTCGCGTGGCGCCGGTGAACGCACCCTTCACGTGCCCGAAGAGCTCGCTCTCGATCAGATTCTCCGGAATGGCCCCGCAATTGATGGCCACAAAGGGGCCGTTCTTCCTCGGACTGTAGTGGTGAATCAACCGCGCCACCAGCTCCTTGCCGGTTCCACTCTCGCCGGTGATCAGCACAGTGGTGTTGATCGGTGCCACCCGGCGGACCAGTTCGAGCACCCGTTCAATCGCCGGGCTCTTGCCGACGATCTGATCCTTCGGGCGCACTCGCTCCAGCTGCTGCCGCAGGTAGAGGTTCTCGCGACTCAGCGCCTGCTTCTCCAGGGCCTTCTCAATCGCTTTTACGACGGTGACCCGCTTGAACGGTTTGGTGATGAAGTCGTAGGCCCCCTGCTTCATCGCCTCCACGGCCGATTCCACGGTGCCGTAGGCTGTGAGCATGATGACTTCCACGTCCGGCACGAGCTTCTTCGTCTCGCGCAGGAGCTCGGTGCCGCTCATCTCCGGCATACGGAGGTCGCACAACATCACGTCCACCTGCTCGCGCTGCAGGATTTCCAGGGCCTGCCGGCCGCGCTCGGCAATCAGCACCCGGAAACCCTCCTTCGAGAGCGCCTTCTTCAGCGAAAGCAGAAGGTCGCGCTCGTCGTCCACTACGAGTACAGTTTTCTCTCCGTGATCCATGGGGGTGTTCGTCATGACGCTACCGGAAGTTCTACCACGAATTCCGCGCCTTCACCTTCTCTTCCAAGGCATCGAATCTCGCCGCCGTGCTCGCGGACAATCTGTCTCGCAATCGAAAGCCCGAGACCCGTGCCGAAGTCCTTGGTGCTGTGAAACGGATCGAAGATGCGCTCGCGTTCGCTCTCCGGTACCCCCGGCCCCGTGTCGCGCACCGAAACGTAGGCCTTGCCGTCCCGTACCCACGAACGCAGCCAGATGGTTCCGCCGTCCGGCATTTCGTCCACGGCGTTCCGGAATAGGTTGAGGAACACGCGGCGCAACTGGGACTCGTCGAAACGCACCGGCGGCAGGTCGTGTTCCAGCTCGGATTTCAGCTCCACGCCGCGCAGTTCCAGCTCGCGCTGTAGAAACTGCACCAGGTCCTCCAGCAACAAACTGAGGTCCCCCGGCTCCAGCTTGGGGGCCGGAAACCGCGAGAAGTGCAGGTACTCTTCGGTCAGGAACGTCAGCCGGTCCACTTCGGAAGCGATGGCTTTCAAGAGGGAACGAGCTTCCTCGGAGCTCTGATCGCCCAGGGCGCTCAGCTCATCGCCGAGAAGCTCCACGTTGAGGCTGAGCGAGGAAAGCGGGTTTCGGATTTCGTGGGCCACCCGCGCAGCAAGCCGTCCCACGGCCGCCAGCCGTTCGGCCTGGATGATCTGCCGCTCCATCATTTTGCGTTCGCTCACGTCGCGGGCGATCAAGGAGCTGCCAATCACCTTGCCCCGGCGATCGCGCAGCACCGTCCAAGTCAAATCCAGGTCCACGGTGCGACCGTCCCTGGCCAATCTCCGGATTTCGATGTTCCGGACGAACCCTTTCCGGCGCACTTCCTCCCGTATCTCGGCCAGACGTTTCTCTTCTTCCGGCGAGGGGGCGCCGAGCACGGAGAGCGGTCGACCCACCACTTCCGTTCCGGTGTAGCCGAAGATCTTCTCCGCCCCCTTGTTCCAGGAGACGATCCGGTCTTCCGGATCCAGGCCGATGATTGCATCGGCGGACTCGCTGGTGATCGCGGTGAGGAACTCGCGCTGTTCGTCCAGTCGCGCTTCCAGTTGCCGCAGATCGGTGATGTCTTGCACCAGCTCGAGCACCTGCTGGACCCGTCCGCGCTCATCCGTGATCGGCGTGGCGGTGATCTGGAACGTGCGGATTGATCCGTCCGGCGCAGGCACTTCCCGAAGCGATCGCTCGATCTGCCCCGTGTCGAAGCAGCGTCGGGTGGGACAGTTGGGGCAGTCCAGCCCCCTGTGCCAGTACAAGTCCGAGCAGCTCAGTTCTTCCCCTTCGATCTCCTCCTGATCGATGCTCTCCGCCACGGCGCGGTTGGACCACACTACCTTCATCTCGCGATTGAAAAGCGCGATCCCCGCCCCGATGGCGCTCACGATGCCGTCCAGCTTCTCCTTCTCGGCCTTCAGTCGGGCGAGGAAACGCCTCTCCTCCTCCACCCGGGCCAGCTCGCGACTCCTCCGCTCAGCCTCGCGGATCTGCATCCCCTGGTAAATGTCCGAGTACTGGTACACGGTGCGCCGGAAGGGCTCCTGGATCTGCAGGACGGCGCGGAGGATCCGTTCCGGGTCGCCGGCGAACTGGCGTTGGATGAACTCCACCAGGACCTGTTCGCCGAGCATAAACGCACGCTGGATGTTGGAGAGACTGAAGCCGAGGCGGATTCGGAGGGGCGCGATCTCGCGCATGAAAGCTTCGAGAGCGGAGTAGTTTCCGTCGCGCAGCGCTTCGATGATCCCCCGGAGGTGGGAACCGGTCGTGCGTCGTAGTTCGTCCAGCGGGCGACCCCGGTATTCCGGGATCGTCGATTGCAAGCGCGCAGCCCAGGCCTCCACAAGCTCGTGGCTGTGTTCTTCGATGAGCTGAGCCAAGCGCTGATCCATCGACTCCCACTCCCTGCTGATTTCCCGTGCCAAGATAGCCGCACCCGGTCTCAAAAGCAAGGTCATTTTCCCGTGCTGAAACTGACCTGGATCATGTGGTGGGCAGACGCGGGAGCGCGTAGCCCCGAACCTCGGGCGCGACCTTGCTCGAGGGGAAGGAAGGATAACCCGCCTGCACGGGCGCTTCCCTTGGGCACAGAACGTTTGAGGACTCGGAATCACGCGGGCGAAAAAATCCGCAACAGTCCGACAGACGCCCCCGAAAGAGATCCTCGCAAACCCGCAAGGTACGCGCATCTGAGCTCCAAGGCCGGGCTCCCGTCCCAGTTGCCGCCCGCCGTGCCCGGTGAGTCCCACACGGAGCGGGCGGTGCCCCAAGCATGTTCCCTCTCACGCAGAGCACGCCGAGCCGCGGAGAAACGGAGCTCTCGTCAGAGCGCCAGGACGCAAAGCAACAATAAGCAGACGTTCAGAGGGAAAAAGCTCCGCGGCGCTCAGAGTCCCAGCCCCAAAGACGCGCGGTTAGCCCCGGAGGACTCTTTCCCTTCCAGGGCAAGGCAGCGCGAGCCGGGTTCACCGTCTCCGGGAGGTTTTGAAAAAGGGTTTTGGCGAAGCCGGATGTCCCTCACCTCGCTGGAGTCCCCCGTTGCTCTGCTGTTCCCCGCGAGGTAGGGATGCTTGGCGGCTCTGCGGCTCTGCGTGAGCTGGCCTGATTCACACGTAGCGCTCCGAGCCACACAGGGGGCCGGAGGGTCACGCTCCCGCCCAACCTGCGGCGCGCACCGCGCGCCGAACCGCCCCCCTGGCTCTGCTGGCTCGACGTCTTCCGCCGCTTTCCCCTGCCTTCCGGGGGTCTCCAGGACGCGCAGGAGCGCATCCCTCCGATTCACCCCACCCCAACCACCCCCGAAAAGCCCTCACAAAGCCGCCAAGCAAGCCAAGCTCGCGCTCTTCCCGGTCCCGGCCATGTGAGAATGG
Organism: uncultured Cytophagia bacterium; assembly: GCA_964464205.1. Classification (GTDB taxonomy): domain Bacteria; phylum Zhuqueibacterota; class Zhuqueibacteria; order Oleimicrobiales; family Geothermoviventaceae; genus Zestofontihabitans. Next base: position 3,457 of record CAYXFI010000011.1, on the reverse strand, counting down.
ATCGCCCCGCTCGAGAGAACCACGAACCGCGCCTGGTGCTCGGGGAAAGCGAAGACGCCAGGGGCATCCGAAGGATCAAGCCTGGCCGTGGGCAATCAGCGTTCCCGAAGGCCAGCGTTCTATTTCGCCCCGGTCGGCCAATACCGTATCGGTTTCCGCTCATTTTGAACATGCCGCATCGCCGAGCTGCGACTCGGTGACCCTTTGCGTCTCCCAGGACTTCGGGAGAGTTTTTCACAGAACGCCTAACCGGGGGCGACGAAAGACGGGCACCTCAAGATGCACCGGGAGGTTGGGAAAAATGAAACTCCAGGTCCGGATGGCTACCAATCGTCCCAAAAAGCGAGAGGCCCTCCCCGCGTGGGAAGGGCCTCATTTGTCGGGCGCAAGGTCGCTCGCGGGTCAACCCATTCCGGGCACCGCCAGCCAGATTCCCGGACCGTCCGCCTACTAAACGCTCCGCCCCGTCCGGAAACCTTCATCTCATTGGACAGGGGACGCGAGGCGCCGAAGCGAGCGGCAGGCCCGGGCGCACCTCGGCAGCGCCTCTCAGTACGTCAGCCGGATGCCCGCGTTGAAGTACCTCGGCAATCCCACGAAGACCTCGGCGTCGTCCGCGTCGTGATCGTAGTCCCAGGCGTTGTAGCGACTGTTGTCGACGGCGTCCTGAATGTACAGGGCGTCGAGCAGGTTGAACACGTGCGCGAACAGCGAGATCTTGGCCGGACCCAGTTTGAGAGGCAGATCGTAGGCCGCGTGGAAGTCCAGCACGAAGTAGGGAGGAGCCTGCCAGCTCTGCTTGGTGTCCGTCGAGTCGGTCCGGCTGAAGGGGTCCCAATCCGCGTAGAACCGATCGTAGTACCGGAACTCGAGTTGCAGACGCAGGCTCTGGAATGGCGACACAGTGCCAACCACGGCGAGCTGAGTTTGAGGCGCGTCGCCCACCATCAGGTCCTTCACGTAGAAGGTGTAGTGCTTGTCCTCGGCGCCGCCCGACGCGTAATCCTTGTACGTACCCGACACGTTGTCTGTGAACCGCCACTTGCCGTAGGAAGCCGCCATGTCAATCCGGAATAGCTGGAACGGCTGGAAGGCACCCTCCAGCTCCACGCCCTCGTGCAACTGGTTCATGCCGGTGAGGAAGATCAGCCCCTCGCTGCCGTCGGGCATCACAACGCCGATCGAACGAGCCCGGTCCTTCCAGTACGTGTGGTAGGCGCTCAGTTTCAGTAGCAGCGTGTTGTTCATGGTGAGCAGGTTCACACCTCCTTCGACGGAGATGAACCGCTCGCTCTTCGGGTTCTCGGCTTTCGTACCGGTCCGATCGTTGATCACGTTGTCGAAGATCGGCACTTTGGCGATGTAGCCGGCGTTGGCGTACACCTGCAACCCTTCGGTCAGCTTGTAGCTCGCGCCGCCTTTCACTTGGTAGCCGCCGATCAACCCGGATTCGACCTTCAGCTCTTTTCCGTCCGGGCCCTTGCGGAAGTGATTGTTGTGCGTGTACTTGATCGTGGAGTAGCCCAGAGTGGTGTAAGCCGTCACCGGACCCTGCCTGTACTCCGCCTGGCCGAACGCACCGAGCCAGTCCACGGTGTTGGTGAAGTAGTAGTCGAATTTATCGCCCAGGCGGCGCTTCGCGTCCTCCATCGTCCAGAAGTCGCTCTGGGGCTCGCCGTCGCGCGTCAGCGCCAGGTAGTACTCGCCACCCAGCAGGTCGCGCACCTCGCGAAAATGCTCAATCTCGGCGGTGCGCCAGTCGATCCCGAAGGTCATCCGCAGCGCACTGCTCGCCCAGTAGTTCGCTTTGGAAATCACACCGATGGTCCACTGGTTGTTGCGGCTATTGCGCAGGATCCCTTTCGAGCCATTCTCGCTAGTGGAGTTGTATTCGATGGTCCTGTCCCAGTTCCACCGCCAGGGGGCACTCTTGTACCACTTGTTGCCGGGCACCCAGGGGTCTCGGTCGACCTTGCCGTACGTGCCCGTTCCGCCGCCGTGCCCACCCGAGTAGTAGACGGTCGTGTACAGATTCAGGCGGCTGTTGATCTGGGAGTACCAGTTCAGGTTGATCTGAGGCTTGTGGTAGAAGTTCTCCCGCTCGTTGATGAAGTCTCTGGCGTACCTCTGGTGATCGGACTCGTTCCACCACTGCCGCCCGTCGTAGTTCGGGTTCACCGGGGCCCAGTTTTGATTGAAGCGCCGTCCGGCCTCGTTGTACTTCTCGAAAGCCGTCTTGTCGTACGAAGACTGGTCGCTGGCGAGCTCGTGACTGTACACCGCGATGTTCTGGCGGTAGAGGTTCTGGCCGTGACGCTGCGGTGCGCCGATCGCGTAGAATTCGAGTCGGTTCCGTGGGTTGACGTTCCACGCCGCGCCGAAGTAGTACGCCCATGCGTCGGTCCAAGCCCCGTCGATGATGCCGTCGGCGGTTTTGCGCACGATCAAGGCGTTGAAGGCGTACTTCCCGTTGATCAGACCCGAGTTGAACGCCACTGTGGTCTTCAGGAACTTCCCGCTTCCCACTTCTTGCTTGAAGAACAGGCCGGGATTCTGACGCGTTGGGTCAGTGATGATGTTCATCGTGCCGCCGATGGAAGGCGTGGCCAGATTCACCGCGCTCAGACCGCGCTGCACCTGCACGGAAGCCGTGGCATCGGAGATACCGTCCCAGTTCGACCAGTAGACCCAGCCGTTCTCCATGTCGTTCACCGGCACACCGTTGATCATGATGGCCACGTTCCGCTGATTGAAGCCACGCACGTTGATGCGGGCATCGCCGGGACCGCCGCCCTGGGGTGTGGCGTACACGCTCGGTGTGGTGTTCAGAACGAGGGGAATATCACGCGATCCCAGGCGCATCTCCACGTCGGTTTTCTTCACGTCGCTGAAGGCCACCGGGGTCTCCAGCGGCTTCGCGCGATCGGCGAGAACCAGAATGGCCGTGCTGGAGAGTGCCACCTCCGTCAGCTGGAAATTCACCACCACCCTTTGTCCGGGGCCAATGGTGACCTCTTTCGTTCCCTCTTTGTAGCCGATGAAGGTCACCTTGACCGTGTATTTGCCAGGCGGCACCTTAGCAATCACGAAGCTGCCGTCGGTATTTGTGGCCGCTCCGAGAGTTGTGCCGACCAGAATCACGTTGGCCCCTGGTAGTGGTTGGCCGGATTTCGCGTCAGTCACCTTACCAACGATCGTGCCTTTGGCAGCCGCCAGTGCCGACAGCGGCAGCACCAGCACGACCAACATCGCCGCCAGCCTCACGATTCTGCTGCTCATTCATTCCTCCCTCTTTGTTTCCGTCCCTTGCCCTTCGACCCGTGTTCAACGTCGTACCTCGATTGCAACCACGAGAACCCTAAAAGGTCTGTGAAAAAGGCCCGAACCACCGAGACTCAGAGTGCACAGAGGAAACACGGAGGGGGAACCAACGGGGTCTGCTGTTGAGCAACGAGAG
>CAYXFI010000010.1:0-28014 GCA_964464205.1 uncultured Cytophagia bacterium | reverse complement strand
CTTCCGCGACGCCACGCACAACTGCTACGCCTACAGAGTGGGACGGGGACCGCGGGCGATGTACCGCTTCCACGACGACGGTGAACCGGCGGGCACGGCAGGCAGACCGATCTTGCAGGCCATCGAGAGCAAGGGTCTCACCAACGTGGCCGTCGTGGTCACGCGTTACTTCGGTGGCACCAAGCTGGGCGCCGGAGGGCTAGTACGAGCCTACTCCTCGGCGGCAGCGGCCGCTCTGGATGATGCCATTCCCGTTGCGAAGTCTGTTGAGACGGAGTTGCGGATACAGGTACCGTACGCGTACCTGCAAGCGGTCCAGCAGGTCGTGGAGCGAACGGGTGGACGCGTGGTGCGAAGCACGTTCGCCGAGCGGGTGACCCTGACCGTTGCGGTGGCGGAAAGCAAGCGCGGCCAACTGGCGGCCAGCGTGACCAATGCCACGGCGGGCAGGGTGGTAGTTGAGGAATGATGATGGACTACCTCCTGATTGCGCTTTCACTGTTTCTCTCCGCCTTCTACTCGGGGAGCGAAACCGCCCTAGTGTCGGTGAGTCGCCTCAAATTCGAAGCTCTGCGCAGGCTGGATGTGCCAGGAGCAGAACTTGTCGTCGACATGATGCGGCAACCCGATCGGTTTCTTACCACCTGTGTGGTTGGCAACAACGTGGCCATAGTAGCCTGGTCGTCGCTTGTGGCGATGAAGCTGGAGCCGTACCTGAGCGGCGTGGCTATCGTTACCCTGTCCACAGCTCTCATGTTCCTGTTCGGCGAGGTGTTGCCCAAGACGCTGGGACGGTCGCTTGCCAATCGTGTGGCGATTTCGTTCGTCCGCTGGATCCGGTATTCAGAACTCGTGTTCTACCCACTCACGATCCTGTTGAGGGCCATCGGCAGGGTCGCCGCGCGTCTGGCAGGAGCCTCTTCCGGGGGACTGAAGATCGGCGTGACGCGCAAGGATCTGGAGTTCCTCCTTGTATCGGGCGAAAAGTCCGGTCCCATCGAGCGTCAGGAGCGAGCCTTCATCACACGTGTCTTCCGGCTCGGGCATCAGAGGGTGCGCGACGTCATGGTCCCCCGCACGGAGATTCGAGCCGTGCGGATCGATGAAAAGTTTCACCGGGTGCGCCAGAAATTCGAGGAGACCGGTTTCTCCCGCCTGCTCGTGTACGGGGAGGATCTGGACGACGTGAAGGGATTCGTGCACGTACTGGATCTCTTTCACGAGCCGAAGCGCTGGCAGGACGTGATCCGCCCGGTGCTGGCGGTGCCGGAAAGCGTTTCTACCGTGGAGGTGCTGCGCCGTATGCAGGCCGAGAGGGTGAGCATGGCGGTGGTGGTGGACGAGTACGGCGGTACCGAGGGCCTGGTGACGATCGAGGATCTTGTGGAGCAACTATTCGGCGAGATCCACGACGAATTCGACTACGACGAGCGACTGGTTCGCCGCCTGGGCGAGAACTCCTTCATCGTTCGAGGTCGCGCCGAGATCGCCTACCTCAATGACACCTTCGGCCTCGGTCTCCCGGTGGGCGACTACGCCACCCTCTCCGGGCTGTTGAACGAACTCGCGGGCCACATCCCCAAACCCGGCGAGGAATTCGAGATCGGTCGCTGGCGCGCGCGGGTGTTGAGCACCAGCAAGAAGAGAATCGAATGGGTGCGGTTGGACAGTGTGGATTCAGGTGCGGGACAGGACCACGGGGTGGCCTCGGAATGAACCTTTCGGACCGGAGCGCGAACGAGATCCGGGTTCATTCGGACTGGGAAAGGGGGAACGACCAGGCCCCGGAGGTCGGCCGGGGAAGCCCGGAGGTGCTGAACTCAACTCTCCTGGGCGGCGGTTTGAGAAATGGGTGGGAGGGATGCGACTGACGATTCTGTCGGTGGGTCGGCCCCAGGAGCCGTGCGTGGAGGGGCTCGTACGCGAGTACCTTCGGCGGATGAGTCGGCGCTGGAAGACCGAGTGGAAACCCGTTCGAGCGTCCTCAAGGGAGGGGCCCCGCCAGCTGAAGGCGGAAGGTGGGCGTCTGCTGAAACATATCCGGGGGGAGGACCTTCTGGTGCTAGTCGATGAGCGGGGCGATGAAATGGACACGATGGGACTGACCCGCTGGCTGGGGGAGCGGGAGCGAGAGGGACGTTCCATCGTGTTCGTCGTCGGCGGCGCCGATGGCGTGTCCGAAGAGGTGCGCCGGCGAGCCAATGTCTCTCTTCGCCTTTCCCGTTTCACTCTTCAGCATGACCTGGCACTGCTGGTGCTGGTTGAGCAACTCTACCGGGCGTTCACGATCCTGACGGGGCATCCGTACCACCGGTAACGTACCACGGGCACCAACTTCGTGCGGGCTTGAGCCGACGCGAGATTTGCCGCGTGAGCCGCCATTGTTCTTCCGCGCATCGGCTTGTGGAACAGTGAGGAAGTGCTGGCGAGCACGGGCGGCGGAATCCGCGGGCGAGGCGGATTCTTCAGGAAAACGGCGACGTAGATGCTGCAACCGGGATCAGATCGTAGCGGGAGTGGCCTGACCGGTTTGCGCGGGTTCTCTGTTCGGAGTTTCGTACAGCGTTGCTTCGTGAGGGGGGGGTGCGGCGAGTCTTGAACCTGGCAGGGTTGGTACTACTGGGAGACAGGAAAGCGTTCTGCCCTACCTTCTAGCTACCCCCACACTTTGCTACCTGATCAGCGGACAGACTCTGCACGTTCCGGCTGCTTCGGTGTGGCGGCGGTGAAGAGGAACTTGCCGCAGCGGCAGGGTCGGCCCCGCCGCTATGCTCAGGGCTCTATTCCAGAATCTCGAGGGTGGCGTGCTTGCCGGACTTCCTGGCGATGGCATTGAGCAACACGCGAATGGCCTGAGCAGTGCGACCGTTCTTGCCGATCACTTTCCCCATGTCGCGCTGCGCCACGCGCAGCTCGTACACGGTCGTGGTTTCCCCGAATACCTCCGAGACTCTCACCTCGTCCGGATTGTCCACGAGATGCTTCACCACATACTCGACGAATTCCTTCATCCCATTTTCCATCTCTGGACTCCTAACTGGACCGACCGATTGGATTCCTTGCGAGGGCAGAGAGAGAGGATGCTCTGTAGGGATGAAACGCGTTTGGCTGCCAGGACGATGTAGCGGAGGGGTTGTTTTCCCTCCGACCTGTTGGCGAGGACCAACCCCCAGCGACGTGTGGGTATGGCGCTCTCCTTCCCATCACCTTGTTCTTTCACGAGTAAGCCACGGCCGCCTCTCACACGACTCAATATATCTCGCAACAAATTCAATGTCAAGGAGAAAATCCCAATCTTGAAGTTTTGGTTGCAATTCGGATGACAGCCATATGGCCCGAGGTTACGTGGGCCCCGCGGGTGAACTCGCAAGACGTCTCCCTTTGAATACTGCCATTCTGGCTGACGTGGCGGCAAAAATTACTTGACTTTTTCGCAGAGGAACGTATATTTGTGTTAGCACTCACCTGAAGAGAGTGCTAACATTATGGTTGGACCGTGCAAGAATGGGTCGTCCTTTCGTCACGAGGGTGTGAGCAACAAGAGGAGGAGGGAAGTCTATGAATATCAAGCCGTTGGCTGATCGGGTTGTCGTGAAGCCGCTCGAAGAAGAGGAGAAGAAGCAGGGCGGGATCATCATTCCCGACACGGCAAAGGAAAAGCCGCAGAAAGGTGAGATCGTAGCTGTGGGACCTGGCAAAGTCGACGAGAACGGCAAGCGGATCCCGATGGAAGTGAAGGTGGGTGACAAGGTGCTGTTCGGCAAGTACGCCGGCACCGAAGTGGAGATCGACGGGCAAGAGTACCTCATCATGCGGGAGTCCGACATTCTCGCGGTTATCTGAGGGAACTACGCTGAACCGTGGGTACGAACGAAAGAAAGGAGGGTGTTGAGATATGCCCAAGCTACTGCAGTTCGACACGGAAGCGCGAGCCAATCTGAAGAAGGGAGTGGACATTCTCGCCGAGGCGGTGAAAGTGACCCTCGGCCCGAAAGGACGCAACGTAGTGCTCGACAAGAAGTTTGGCGCACCGACCGTCACCAAGGACGGTGTGACGGTTGCGAAGGAGATCGAGCTTGAAGACCCCTTCCAGAACCTGGGCGCCCAGATGGTGAAGGAAGTGGCCTCCAAGACCAGCGATGTGGCCGGCGATGGTACCACGACGGCTACAGTGCTGGCGCAGGCCATCTTCCGCGAGGGACTGAAGAACGTGACCGCCGGAGCCAATCCGATGCACATCAAGAGGGGCGTGGAAGAGGCAGTGAAGGCGGTCGTGGAGGAAATCAAGAAACTGGCCAAACCGCTGCCTGGTAAGCAGGAAATCGCCCAGGTCGGAGCGATTTCGGCGAACAACGACAAGGCCATCGGTGACCTGATTGCCGAGGCCATGGAGAAGGTGGGCAAAGACGGCGTCATCACCGTGGAGGAGGCCAAGGGCACCGAGACCAACCTGGAAGTGGTCGAGGGAATGCAGTTCGACCGCGGCTATCTCTCCCCCTACTTCATCACCAACCCCGATACGATGGAGGCGGTGCTCGAGGATCCTCTCATCCTGATCCACGACAAGAAGATCAGCGCGATGAAGGACCTGCTGCCCATCCTGGAAAAGGTGGCGCAGATGGGTCGTTCGCTGCTGGTCATCGCCGAGGACGTCGAGGGCGAAGCCCTGGCTACGCTGGTGGTGAACAAGCTGCGTGGTACCCTGCGCGTTGCTGCTGTGAAGGCGCCTGGCTTCGGTGATCGCCGTAAGGCCATGCTGGAGGACATCGCGATCCTCACCGGTGGCCGGGTGATCTCGGAAGAGGCCGGCTTCAAGCTGGAGAACGCCACCCTGTCCGACCTGGGTTCGGCCAAGCGCGTGGTGATCGACAAGGACAACACCACGATCGTAGAGGGTGGTGGTAAGACCGAGGACATCCAGGCCCGCATCGCTCAGATCAAGAAGCAGATCGAGACCACCACGAGCGACTACGATCGTGAGAAACTGCAGGAGCGCCTCGCTAAGCTGGCCGGCGGTGTCGCCGTGATTCGCGTGGGTGCGGCGACCGAGGTGGAGATGAAGGAGAAGAAGGCCAGGGTTGAGGACGCCCTGCACGCCACTCGGGCTGCGGTGGAAGAAGGCATTGTGCCGGGCGGCGGCGTGGTGTTTGTGCGAGCGATGAAGGCTCTGGAGAATCTGAAGCTCGAGGGCGACATGAAGATCGGTGTGGACATCGTCCGTCGAGCCCTCGAGGAGCCGCTCCGCCAGATCGCCGAGAACGCTGGCTGGGAAGGGTCCGTGGTTGTGCAGAAGGTCAAAGAAGGCAACGACGCCTTCGGTTTCAACGCTGAGAACGAGACCTTCGAGGATCTGTACAAAGCCGGCGTGATCGACCCGGCCAAAGTGGCTCGAGTGGCTCTGGAGAACGCGGCCAGTGTGGCCAGCTTGCTGCTCATGACCGAGGCCACGGTGGTCGAGAAACCGGAGGAGGAGAAGGCTCCGGCTACGCCTCCGGGTGGCCTGTACTGATCTCTCGGGTAGCCGAAAGTGGGAGCCCCGGCGTCGTGCGGCGTCGGGGCTTTTTTGGTTGGAGGCTGAGCCAGGTTCGCTCTGCGCAACCCGTCAATGTTCGGTCGAACACGCACTTGGCGTCGAGGGAAAAGACGTCGGCCGGACACGGGCATGCGTCCAGTGAGGCCCCGGCGTTCAGCGTTTTGTGGATCGACGGGGAAGCGAGGAGGAACAGTGACCGTTGCCCAGTGGTTTTCCCCGTATTTCTTCTCCCCCGCAGTGACCCGGATGGGCAGCAAACTACCCTCTGGTGGCAGCGGGCATGTGGCGTGGAGCGTGAAGGCGCAAGGTGGATTGTAGGCTTTGCTGAAGTCGATCCACGTGGTGCCGTCCGGATCGGGGCGCTCGACGTACAGGAGTCGCCCGGCCCCGTAGGTTTCCTCGTCATTAGCGCGATCGTCGAAGATCACAAACAGCTTTTCATCCCCCTCATCGGCGAAGGCTTCCGGGCGAAGGTGTTCCCCTCGAGGCGGAAGACCAGGGCGCCGGGGCATCTCATCTCGGCAGTGGTACCGAACGCCGTGGCGACACGAATGATCCTGGGCGGGTCGTAGGGAACGAACCGCGCTTTGACCCTCCAACGGACGTCCACGGGAACCTTTCGATTCCGGTGAAACGCAAGAGCGTTTGGTTCTGGCTGTCCTTCAGCCGGACGGCGTAGCGATCGGCCCGCTTGATGACGTACCAACGCAACGTACCCCAAGTGAGGGTTGTCGGTTGCCCTTCTTAATCGGTCCGAAGCCGTAGGCTTTCCACCGGCTCGCCCCGAAGCAGCACCCTGATTCCGGGGCGGATCCGGACGGTGATCGCAGAGTCCAGCAGGAAGAAGGAGCCGATGAACGCTGGCGCCCTGGACGGAAACACCAGATCGTTAGATGGAGCCGAGCCCAACCGGTTTTCGCCCGGCTTGAGCCCATACGGACCGGCCAGAGACAGCCAGGCGTCGGGTCGCTTCAGGCGTTCGATCCTCTTTCCGTGCCACTCCTGGCTCTCCTCCTGGTAAGCGATCATGCGCGCTTCTTCCCTTTCGGGTCCGCGCGAGCAGCCCTGGCTCAGCGTCACGCAGAGCAGGAGGAGAACGAGGCCCATCCACTCCTGGTTTCGGAGCGAACGAGCGAGCTACCAATGGATAGGGTCCATTGGAACTACTCTCTCCGGAGTGCTGAGACCTTCTCAGTCGGTCCAGGTAGGCACGAACCGCACCGCACAACCGCCGCCGGGGGCCAGATGTACTCGAAGCGAGTCCGCGGCGGTTACTTCCCGCAACTCGGCTTTCACCTCTGTGGGCACTTTGTCCGCGTTGGGGCCATCGCGGTAGATCTGCGCCATGTAGCGACCGTGCCCGAGGAAGTCCAGCGGAATCCGGAGATCTCGTGGCTGCCAATCGGTCATGCAGCCCAGGTACCACTCGTCGCCGTTCCGCCTGGCGAGGACGATGTACTGCCCGACTTCCCCCTCAATGAATCGGGTCTCGTCCCACACCGTGGGCACGACCCTGAGAAACTCGAACCCCGTCTGGCCCCAGTAGGAGGCCGGGTGATCGACCAGCATCTGCAGGGGGCTGTAGTAAACCACGTACATCGCCAACTGATGGGCCCGCGTGCCCTGGGCCATGGGTGGCACGGTGCGGGGATTGAACTGCTCCCTCGTGGCCACGCGAAACGCCCCCGGGGTGAAATCCATTGGACCGGCGAGCATTCGCGTGTAAGGGATTGTGACCTCGTGGTTGGGTGAACAACGTTTGCTCCATTTGCTGTACTCCAGGCCGAGCACACCCTCTCGCGTCAGCAAGTTGGGGTAGGTGCGGTACAGACCGGTGGGTTTGAAGGCGCCGTGGAAGTCGACGGTCAGGTGGTGCTTGGCGGCGCATTTCACGACGCGCTGATAGAAGTTGACCATCTCCTGGTCATCGCGATTCATGTAGTCCACCTTCACCCCTTTGATCCCCCACTTCTCGTACAGCGCAAAGGCTTTTTCCAGCTGTCGGTCCACGCACTGCCAGTTGAGCCAGAGGATCACATCCACTCCCCGCATCTTCGCGTATCGGAGGATCTCCGGCATGTCGATTTCCGGGATCGTGGTGGTGATGTCCGCTTCGGCATCGCGGTGGTCGCCGTACCACCCGGCGTCGATCAGCAGGTACTCCAGCCCCGCGTCGGACGCGAAGTCGATGTAGTATTTCATCGTGGCGGTGTTCATGCCACCCTCGAACGCCCGACCCTCGACGGTGCGGCGGCTCCACCAGGGCCAGGCCACTTTGCCGGGCCGTATCCAGCAGGGGTTCTCGATCCTGGACGGCTCGTTCAGGGCAATGACCACGTCCGATTCGATCATCTTGCCGGGCTTTTCGGCGACCATGAAAACGCGCCAGGGCAGTTCGTGGGGTGTGGTCAGTTTCGCCTTGATGGATTCGTTTTCCGGAAGGGGGGCGAGTCGACTCACGAAAGTGCCTTTCTCATCCTTGAGCGGGACCAGGTACATTCCGGCGTAGTCCTCCAAATCAGCTTCGGTGATGGCCACCCAGGGACCGCCCGCCACGTCCACGAGCAGCGGCAACCCGATCAGACTCCCCGCGTCCAGCTCCGTCGTCTTCGCCACGGTGTAGTTGTTCTCGTAGCTGGTGCGGAAGTTTTTCAGCTGGAGGGCGTAGGCCGTGCCCGGTGCCAGCCGGACGGCGGTGTTTTCCTCTTTCACCACGAGTTTCTGGAAGCCGGACTGCCTGGGGAGGCGGATCCGGAAGGCTACGGCGTCGTCGTAGACGCGGGCGATGAGCTCGTACCAGCGCGCGCCGTCCTCTAGGACGATCACGGCCTGGCTGCAGTGATCCCGCAGCAGCCGGTTCTTGCCGTACAGAAGCTCCGAGGTCTCGTCGATTTCCTGCTCGTAGGAATCGACGATCCTGGCGTTGAGCCCGATGGCTGGCTCCGCTTCCAGTTCGATCCAGACGGGCGAGGATCGAACGATGACTTTGCCATCCCAGCGGATGCTGTACGACAGGCACCTGGTCTGTGGAAAGGGAGCCTCGAAGGTCTTCGCTTCGACCTGCAGTTGGAGCCGGCCATTTGGTGATTTCACAACGACGGCGGCCTGGGCCACAGCCACTGTGACCGCCAAGGAAACCGCGAGACTGGCGCAGCTACGACGCATCGTTGACCTCCGGGTTTCGACCGAACTCCTCCTGAATCGAAGGGTGGGTGGACGGAACGAAAAGTCCCCTCCCGTCTTTTGCAATACACCAGAGGGAAGTGTGACGCTTCCCTGCTCTCGTCGAATGCACGGTTCGCGCGCAACCGGGTGGAGACACCAGGCCCCACGTCCTCGCGGGGTCGCACCGGTTACCTGAAGGGGCCGCCGGGACAACATTCGCCCCGGCGACCTTCAACTTTCAGAGACTTGGATTGTTGCGAGGGACGGTGAGTTCGGGTTACTCGTTCAGCGGTGTGACCTTGATGTTGCGGAACCAAATCCGCGTATCCCAATCGTGATTCTGCAAACCGATGTACCCCTCGAGGGCGAAGTCTTTGATCTTGCCGATCGGCGCCTGCATCTCCCAGTCGTTCACCACTTTGCCGTTCAGTTCAACTGTGATGTGCTTGCCCACACAGGTGATCTTGTAGTGGTTCCACTCGCCCGGCGGCTTGGTGGCCAGTTCTGTCGGTGGGTGGGCGTCGTAGATGGCACCGGTCATGTGGATCCCCCCGTGGCCGGTACCGGGATCGTAGATCTGCACTTCAAAGCTGTGGTGGATGTAGTCGTCGCTGGTGGGTACATCGGGGACTCGTACGAAGATCCCCGAGTTGGCGTTGCGAGATTCCACCTTGTAGTCGAGCTCGAGGATGAAATCTTTGAACTTCCTCACGCTGTACCAGAGCAGCCCCATCCCGCCGTGGGCTTCGAGCACGCCGGTGTCGTGGTCGAGGATCCAGTAGCCTGGACCGTAGTGATTCCAGCCCGCTTTGGTGTACTTGCCCTGAGCATTGCGCGAAAGGAGCTCGATGGTCTTGCCTTTCTTCTGTCCGACCGCACCGCAGGCGATCAGCATCGCGATGGACATCAGTCCGACGCTTCTCAGGAGCCTTCGCCACATGACACGCCTCCCTCTCTTGATCTGATTCGACTGAGACGCCGCACCGGGTCGCACGGGATCCCTTTCCTCGATGATCGGCCGGCCACGGGCACCACAGCGCCCGTGCCTGTGCAAACTCCTCTGCCGCCGATCTCTCCGGGACTCGTCTCGGGCGAGCCCGGTCGGTTTGTTTCGCATTCGACACTATTTACGCAATGGGGCCCAAAAATTCAAACGGATTTTCCCCAATTGTAGACATCGCAGACCGTTACGGAGCGCAATTGGGGGCGGTCGCGACGAAGGCTGGGTATTCTGCTCAAGCTGCGGGGCACAACCCGGGCCAGCGGCGTAGGGGCTCCGCGGCGAGAAACGGTGTTCGTCGTCCGACAAACACATTGACTTTTACCGGGTGCCGGGTTATATTCGGTTGCTTTTCCGGGACCTACGGCCAGGACTGGGCTGATCACCCTGCGGGCGCCGCGAGGAGACCCGGTCTTTTCGTCGTTCTCTTTCGGGGCGCCAGTTTTGCTCGCTTGAGTCCTGTTTTCATCCACTCTCAGAGTTCCCAATTCACGGAGGTATCCCAGGAATGGCGACGACTTCGGATTTCCGCAACGGCATGACCATCATGCTCGACGGTGAAATCTGGATCATCGTCGAGTTCCTCCACGTGAACCCGGGGAAAGGAAGCGCGTTCGTCCGGACCAAGTTGAAGAATCTGAAGACGGGTAGGGTCATCGACCGCACGTTTCGGTCGGGGGAACGGGTGGAGGACGTCCGGGTTGAAAGGAAGCAGATGCAGTATCTCTACCAGTCGGAAGGTCAGTACGTTTTCATGGACAACGAGACGTATGAGCAGGTTGCCCTCGGCGAGGATCTGATTGGCGACAAGAAACAGTTCCTGAAGGAGGGGCAGCAAGTAGAAGTCCTTTTCAATGGAGACATTCCGGTGGGAATCGAACTGCCCATCTTCGTGGAGCTGGCGGTGGCGAAGACGGAGCCGGGCGTCCGCGGCGACACGGCCTCCGGGGGGTCCAAACCGGCTACGCTGGAGACGGGGGCGGTGATTCAGGTACCGCTGTTCATCGAAGAGGGCGATGTGCTGAAGGTGGACACTCGGACGGGAGAATACATCGAGCGGGTGCGGTAGAATCCCGCGGTTGCCCTTCGGAGGGAGGAATGAAGGAAGAAGAGATTCGTCGGCTCGTTCGAATCGTTGAAGAGAGCAACATCGCGGAGTTGGAGGTTTCTCGCTGGGGACGGAAGGTCCGGATTCGCAAGTTCCTGTCCGGAGCGGGTCAGAATGGCAACGGATCGGTGACGGTGGTTCAGGCTGCTCCACCCGCCCAGACCCAGCAGGTGCCCTCGGCCCCACCGGTGAGCCAAGCCGAAGCGGAAAGGCCCCAACCAAGCCCGAAGCCAGAAGAAGCTCAAGAAGTCAGGGCTGCGGAACTCATTGAGATTCGCTCACCGATGGTCGGGACCTTCTACCGGGCGCCTGCCCCTGGAGCAGAGCCGTACGTGCAGGTGGGCGAGGTAGTTTCTCCGGGGCAGGTTCTTTGCATCATTGAAGCGATGAAACTCATGAACGAGATCGAGGCGGAGGTCTCGGGGAAAATTGTGGAGATCTGCGTGGAGAACGCGGAACCGGTGGAGTACAATCAGGTGTTGTTCCGCCTGGAGCCGGTGTGAAGGTTTGGGTTACGAGCCAATGCAACTCGCGCGGACCTGAGCGGTAGCACGTAGGCCTACAAGGGGAACCGTTGATTCGCAAAGTACTAATCGCCAATCGAGGGGAGATTGCTCTTCGGATCATTCGCGCTTGCAAGGAACTGGGTATCCAGACGGTGGCCGTCTATTCGGAGGCGGATGCCGAGTCCCTGCCGGTCCGGTTCGCCGATGAGGCCGTGTGCATCGGACCCGGACCGAGCCACGAAAGCTACATGAATATCCCCCGCCTGATCGCCGCGGCGGAGGTGACCAATGCCGATGCCATCCATCCGGGCTACGGATTCCTCGCCGAAAGCGCCCGTTTCGCCGAGATCTGCGAGAGCTGCGATATCATCTTCATCGGTCCCACTCCCGAGAGCATCGCCCGAATGGGCGACAAGGCCTTTGCCAAGAAAACGATGCGCGAGGCCGGCGTTCCGGTCATTCCGGGCAGCGAGGGGACCCTCCGCGATGCCAAACACGCCCGAGAGGTGGCGGAGCAGGTGGGATACCCTGTGATCCTGAAGGCCGCTGCGGGTGGGGGTGGCCGCGGAATGCGCATTGTACGGGATCGGAGGGAGCTGGAGCAGGCTTTCCTGACGGCGAGCTCCGAGGCACAGGCGGCGTTCGGCAACCCGGACCTGTACCTGGAGAAGTACTTCGATCGGCCCCGGCACATCGAGATCCAAGTCCTCGGCGACGGCCAGGGCAATGTGGTCACGCTGGGCGAGCGCGAGTGTTCAATCCAGCGGAAGCACCAGAAGCTGGTGGAGGAGGCGCCGTCGCCGGTGGTGACCGCCGAGTTGCGCCGGCAAATGGAAGAAGCGGCGCGGCGCGGCGCTTCGGCCGTGAACTACCGGAGCGCTGGCACGATTGAATTCTTGCTCGACCAGGACGGCAATTTCTACTTCATGGAGATGAACACGCGCATCCAGGTCGAGCACCCGGTGACTGAGATGATCACGGGGCTCGATCTGATCAAGGAGCAGATTCTGATTGCGTCTGGGGGAGCCGTGAGCCACGCGGCGTGGGATCACAAGATTCAGGGCCACGCGATCGAATGCCGGATCAACGCGGAGGATCCGGAGCGGGGTTTTCGGCCCTCGCCCGGCAGAGTGGAAAGCCTGCATCTGCCCGGCGGGCCGGGCATCCGGATCGACTCGCACATCTACGCCCAATACGTGATTCCCCCTTTCTACGATTCGCTGATCGCAAAGATCATCGCCTACGGACGCGACCGGGACGAGGCGATCCAGCGGATGCAACGGGCTCTGGAAGAATTCATCATCGAAGGGGTGAAGACCACGATCCCGCTGCATCAACAGATTCTGGCCAACCAGGATTTTCGCGCGGGCAGGATCGATACGGGATTTCTGGCACGGTTGGAGGAGCAACAGGCGCAGGTGGAAGCGGCGGCCGCCTCGTGAGCGTTTTGCGCAATTGAGGGGACGGGATGCGTTGATCGCGAGCCGTTTTGAATGTGAGCGGTTCTCCGGCGACGGGGGTCCACCTTCGGTTTTTTCCGAGCACCACCGAGGTCCACCAAACTACGGAGGCGTCGGATGAACATCCCTGACGATTTGCTGTACACCGAGGAGCACGAGTGGGTTCGGGTGGAGGACAATGAGGCCGTGGTGGGGATCACGGACTACGCCCAGAGCGAGTTGGGCGACGTCGTGTACGTCGAGTTGCCTGAGGTCGGTTCCCGCACCAAACAGATGGAGCCATTCGGCACCATTGAAGCGGTGAAGGCTGTCTCGGATCTCTACGCGCCCCTGAGCGGGAAAGTGGTGGAGATCAACGAGGCACTTGCAGACAATCCCGAACTCGTGAACAAGGATCCCTACGGCGAAGGCTGGATGATTCGAATCGAGATGGAAGATCCCTCGGAGCTGGACAATCTCCTCGACGCGGATAGCTACCGCAATTTGATCGGACAGGAGTGAGAGGGGCTGATGGCCTACATTCCCGTGACCGATGGAGAGCGTGAGGAGATGCTGCGCGCCATTGGGGTGCGCAGCTTCGACGAGCTCATTTCTCACATCCCTGAGAAGTACCGGATCAAAGCCCCGCTGAATCTCCCCGCCGGGATCTCCGAACTCGAAGCGACCCGGCTCTTGCGTTCTCTGGCCGCTAGGAATACGACGGGCGATGAGTACGTGTGTTTCCTCGGCGCGGGCGCCTACGACCACTTTGTGCCGGCGGCGATTGATCAAATTCTGCTCCGCTCGGAATACTACACGGCCTACACGCCCTACCAGGCGGAGGTGAGCCAGGGCACCCTGCAGACCATCTACGAGTACCAGACGATGATCTGCGAGCTCACCGGGATGGATGTGGCCAACGCCTCGATGTACGACGGGGCGTCGGCGCTGGCCGAGGCCGTGCTGATGGCTGTGGCGCAGACTGGCCGCAAACAGGTCCTCCTGAGCGACACGCTTCATCCCCACTACCTGGAGACGATCCGGACGTACTGTCACGGCCAGGGGATCGAGCTGAAGGTGCTGACCGGCCGGGACGGACGATACGACCTCCCTGCGGCGGGAGAGGAGCTCGGGCGAGCTGAGTACGGGGCGCTGGTTGTCCAGCACCCGAATTTTTTTGGCATCCTGGAACCCGTGCGCGAGTTGGCGGAAGCGGCGCGGCGCGGCGGGGCGTTGCTGGTCACGAGCAACGATCCCATTTCGCTGGGCCTGTTGAAACCGCCCGGCGAGTACGGCGCCGATATCGCCACGGGCGAAGGCCAGCCGCTTGGGATCGAATTGAGTTTCGGCGGTCCCTACCTTGGTTTCTTCGCGGTGAGAAGGGAGTTCGTGCGGAGGATGCCCGGTCGGCTCATCGGGATGACGGTGGACAGTCGTGGGCAGCGCGGCTTCGTGATGACGCTGCAGACGCGCGAGCAGCACATCCGTCGGGAACGGGCGACGTCCAACATCTGCACGAACCAGGCGCTGATGGCGCTGGCGGCCACGATCTACCTCACTCTCCTTGGTCCCCGCGGACTGCGCAAGGTGGCGGAGCTCTGTCTGCAAAAAAGCCACTACCTGGCCGACCGGATTGCTCGTCTGCCGGGTTACTCCCTCAAGTTCTCGGCCCCATTCTTCAAGGAATTCGTGGTGACCACACCGGTGCCTGGGCGGAGGATCGTGGAGGCCATGCTGGAGCACCGCGTGTTCGCGGGGGTGCCGTTGTCGCAGTTCTGGCCTGAGAGGGAGAACGAACTCCTGGTGGCCGTCACGGAGAAGCGGACCCGGGAGGAAATGGACCGATACGTGGAGCTCCTCGGTAGGCTTACGTAGAAGGAGGAGTGCCGATCTGGGCTTGGGCGACCCGGGGACTCTGAGAGTGCCACTCGTGGTGGTAAGGGAAGGCGCGGGGGATGTAACTCTCGCAAAACCGCCAAGTCGCCAAGGTCGCAGCCGCCTGGAGCCTGGAGGGTCGGACTCCTGTCCGACCTTCGGCCCGCGAGGCGGGCCGAATTGCGCCGAAGACGAGCGGGTCTCAGGGGGCTCTACCCGCATGCAGGGGCGGGCAGATACGTAGATCTCTCGCAAAGACGCGAAGCCGCAAAGGCCGCCACCACCACCCCAAAAAGATTCCTCACGCAGGGAACGCCGGGACGCAGAGCACAAACCCAGAGCGTGGGATGCCGTCTAGCTCCTGGCGGGGAGATCCTTCTTGCGAAAATTGAAAGCGGCAAAGCTGGGGGGCACACCGCCAGAAGTGGTCCTCCTGAGCACTCCTTGCGCCTTAGCGGCCTGGAGACTTCGCGAGAGTTACATTCCCTCACGCAGAGCACGCCGAGCCGCAGAGAGAGGAAGCTGTCCCAAAACGGCCAGGCCGCAAAGTGCAGGATACGGGGGGCGATCGAAGGGGGAAAGGGCCTGACAGCCTGCAGAAGCGGAATCCCTCACACACGATTCGCGGCAAAAGGTCTCGGAGGGACGGCCTTTGGCCGTCCTACGGCCCGCACGGCGGGCCGAATGTAGCCCTTCCCGCCGGCTTCAAAGCCCCTGGAAGGACGGCCCCCTTGGTTTGCCCAACGGCCCTGCAGCGCGAGCCCAGTGCCCGCGTTCCTGTTGGTATTGTCCAGTCCCCCGTACCGCCCTGCCGTCGGGACAGTTGCCCGAACGCGAGTCTCGCGGTTGATTCCTCCGTACTCCGCGAGCTCTGCGGTTCTGCGAGAGGCCGCGCTTCGAGGCCGAAGCCCGGGCGCCCCAGCAATCCGCCGAGCTGTTTGCGTTCCGTCCAAGAGGATCGTATCTTCGCCTCGGCGGTTGTTCAGCGAAAGCGGGAGGGTGTGCGATGAGGTGTCAACGTGCGGTGTTCGCACTGGCGGCCTTTGTCCTCGTGGTCCTGACCGCGCAGCAGTTCTCAAGCGCTCAAACGAAAGCCCGACCCGAAAGCGAGGCTCGCCGCAAACGGTACCTCGAGCAACTCAGGCGTCTTCTTCCTCCCAGCCCGCCGTGGGAGGAACGGCTTGAGCGAACCGGCGAACTCCCGCCGGATTTCGACTCGATGCCTTCCTGCGCGGAGCTACCCGACCCGCTGGTCCGGTGGGTGGACGGTCGCGAAGTCCCCGTGAAAAACCGCGAAGAGTGGCGGGAGCGCCGGGATGAATTGAAGCGGCAGCTCCAATACTGGATTCTCGGATCCACACCCCCGGCGCCGGAAAGGATCGAAGCCGAGGTGATTCGCGAAGTGGACACCGGCTCGGCGATCGACCGGGAGGTGATTCTGAGATTCGGTCCGAGGGGAAGGGCCCGCCTCTGGCTGGAGCTGATGATCCCCAAAGGCGAAGGTCCCTTTTCCATCTTCATGACCCAGCACAACCACCGAGCCTGGGCTTTGATTGCTCTCAGGCGGGGTTACCTGGCGTGCGTGCACGCTGGATCGGATTCCCGTGACGACACCGACACGTTCCTGGACGAGTACCCCGACTACGACTGGTCGCGTCTCACCCGGCGAGCGTGGGCCGCAAGCCGCTGCATCGATTACCTCGCGACCCTGCCCGAGGCGGACACGAGCCGGATCGCCCTCACCGGTCACTCTCGCAACGGGAAGCAATCTCTGATTGCCGCGGCGCTCGACGAGCGGATCGACGTGGTGATCTCGAGCAGCTCCGGCGCTGGCGGTTCGCTCACCGCGCGCTATTTCTCGGAACAGCATTTCGGGGAAGGGATCGAGCTGATCACGCGCCATTTCCCGGACTGGTTTCACCCGCGCTGGCGCTTCTTCGTCGGACGGGAGCACAAGCTCCCCGTGGATCTGCACGACCTGGTGGCACTGATTGCGCCGCGGGCCTGCCTGTTGAGTACTGCGCTGAACGATCCGGTTGAGAGCGTGTGGGGGATTGAGCGGACGTATCTGGCTGCCAAGCGCGTGTACGATTTCCTGGGAGCTGGGGACAAAATCCGGATTCTGTGGCGCGAGGGCAGCCACGAGACCTGTCCTTGGGTCATTGACCGCTACCTGGATTGGTGCGACCTGCAGTTCGGCCGTGGCGAGTACACTTTCGTCGAGGAATTCCCCTACCCAGCGCGCTGGGAGGCGTGGCGTGAATCCAGCGGAATCGAGCTGAATCCGGCGGACTTTCCAGTGCGGGGGCCTGCCGATTTTCTGAGCGCAAAAGGCGGCAGAAGGATCAAGAGCCTCGACGAGTGGCGAGCCAGGAAACGCGAAATCCGACGTGCCGTGTCGGCCATGCTGGGTGAAGCGCCCCCGCGGTCGTACAATCGCGGCGGGACGTACGGGTCCGAACCATACCACGTGGCGGCTTTGCTCCGGCGCTCGTCGCTGCCGGTTCGGCAGGGACTCGATACCTGGCTTTTGGGACACCGCGACGTCCTCATGCCCGCCGCATTTGTGAAGCGGCTCCGCTCCGGGGCCACACCTTTGAGCCGTTACATTTGGGGGAAAATACCCGTTGACGTGCGGGGAAGACTTGCGGAGGGCCGTCCGGGCGACGAACGCACCTTGCAGCGGATTTTCGCTCAGCAGCTCAACCGTCTGTTGCTGGAGGATTCGCTCTGGGTGCACGTGGGCGACACACCCGACTTGCCTGCGGAATCTTTCCGTCGGTTTGTAGCCGCTGCTCGCGACATGCCGGGCCGCGCGCGGGCGAATCGAATTGTGCTCGAAGCGACGTTTCCCCGATTCGTGGGCCGGGCGCTGGCGAAGCACCAGATCGTCTTCGGCGAGTACATCAATGGGGACCTGGTGTACCCTGCGGCTGCGGAGGCCCTGGGCCAACGGCTACCGGCCATCCTGTGGTTGCACCCGATTTCGCAGGCGACCGGCTACGTGGCAGGCTACATGCGGGGCGAGCAACCGTTTCAAAGGCTGGCGCAGGCTGGATTCGCCGTGTTTTGCTACGATCAGGTCGGCAACGGACGACGGATTCGCGAAGCGCAGTTCTTCTACGAAAGACACCCGCGCTGGTCCCTGCTGGGCAAAATGGTGCGCGACGCCCGCGCTGCTCTCGACGTACTGGGGAGATTCGAAGTCGTGGACACGTCGCGGGTGTGGGTGGTGGGTTACGCCACGGGAGCGCTGCTGGCTCTGCACCTTGGGGCCTTCGAGGACCGCCCCTGCGGCTGGGTCCTTGTTTGCCCACCCCCGCCGTTCCGCCTGGACCGTGACGTGAAGGAGACAGGCGGCATCGCGCGGTGGTCGCAGAGGACGATGCTGCTGCCAGTGCTGGGACTATTCGTAGGGCAGGAGGAACGGCTGCCGTACGACGTCCCCGAGCTTCTCGCGTGCTTGGCGCCCAAACCTACCCTGGTCGTCAGCCCGAAGCTCGATCGCGAGGCGCCGGTGCGGCAGGTGACGAAGGCCGTGGATCTGGCGCGAGATGTGTACCGGCTGTGGGGCGCGGAGGACGCGCTGGTGCAGCTCACGCCCGAAGACTACAACCACTTCGGGTCACGGATGCAGGAGATCGTGGTCCGCTGGTTGCTGGATCAGGAAAGACGGTAGAGACGCGATTTGTCCGTTGGGAAGCTCGGCCTGTGCGGGCGTGGCGTCGAGCGTCCGCCGGCGGCCTGAGTGAATCACCGGTTGGTCCACCGGCGGGGTACCTATCCTCTGGGCCGGAACACGAAAGTCTGCCGGTAGGCCTCAACCTGCCCACCGTCTTCGCGGGCGGGGAAGACCATTTGCGCCAGGATCCCTGCCACTGTGCGGGCGAAATCCGTCTGGGAGAGCTCACCACCGAGGATCTGGACCTGCTTCACCCTCCCCAGTGGCTCTACGAGAAAGCGCACCCGGAGCTGGCCGCGGAGGTCGGGATTCCGGCGCAGCTCGAGCCGATAGGCTTCCCGGATCTTGCGGGAAGCAACAGCGACAATGGCTTTCACCGTGCGGGGAGTTCGCTGCACACGGGTCCGTGCGACGGGTAACGGGGCCAGATCCCGATGCTTCGACGCGGGGGCGGCAAAGGTGAGTTGCTCGAGGGGCGCAGGCTGGATACCGGCGCGCGGTTTCGTTCGAACCAAGCGCGTCGGAGCGCTGGGAATCTGTGCAGGCCTGCGGGTCGGTTCCGCCGTGATGTGTTCCGTCCGAGCCGTTTCCGTTCGGGCCGTGGGAACCGGCCTGGACACGTGCACTTCCTCCATCTCGATCCCATGCAGCGAGAACGGGACCACCGCCCACTTTTCCCTGGAAAGGAAGAGCACCAAACAGACGGCGAGAATGACCAGCGTTCCGATGGATGCGACGTGTTTGCGCCCGAACACCTCCGTCCCTCACCTCTGATTTGATCCAGACCGACGTGTTTCCGCTCGCTACCTACCGACAGGCGAGAACTTGTGCGGAACTCGATCTCCCAGCGTCGGCGAGGCTGTTGCCGGTTTGCGCCCGATTTCCGGTCAGTCGTGCTGCAGGGGTCATCGTGATTCGTCGACCTGCCTGAGCCGTTTGCGAGAAACATTCACTACCGGCAATAGGTCGGTCCGGTCGTACCTTCCGGAAACAGGAGGGACGGCAGAGCGGCTACTTCGCCACCCGTCGGGACTGTGCCTCGCACCGATGGGTACGGGTGCGCTTCCGACCCCACGTCGGTCGGACGTCTTTGTCACGCAGGATCGGGGGTAGGGTTCGTGGGGTAGCGGAGGACACGAGGGCCCTGTTTCAAACTATCCGCGTTCAGGATTGAACGTGGGAAGGGAGAACCCGGCTTCTCAAAAATACCATTCCAGCTTTGCGAACACGGATTCGGGAAAGAAGCCGTACTCCGTGTCCTGTTTGCCCCGGAAGAACTGGGCACCGACGGAGAGAGCCGTGTTGTCGCCCGCGGAATAGGTGAGTAACAGGAGCCAGAAGTCACTGCCGTCGTCGAGGTTCGAGTTGGCTCCCACGGACAGGAGCACCAGCGGGTGGACTTGGTAGTTCGCCTGCACGAACAGGTAGTTCCGCGCCACGTTCAGGATTTCCCCCCGAAATAGCCGAAAGAACTCGTACTTGCTGCGGTCTGTCGTCCCTTCGCCGTTGAAATGGTACTCGACCATGCCGTACAGCTTGGGATTGAACTGGTAGTCAGCCCCGAGAACCGCTTTCAGGAAGCCCTGATCCCCCTCTCGTTTGGACCAGAAGTAGGCCAGTTCCCCCCGCAGTCCAGCGTCCCACAGATTGCCCGCGAAATCACCGCCGGTGACGGTGCGTTCGTCCACGCGGCCGGCAACCAGCGAAAAGTCGTAGCCTCCGAGGTTCGTGCGAAAGCGCCCGGCGATGTTGCGCCGGCGCCAGCGGTCCTCCACGTTGTAGACCAGCTGCAAGTCGGTGAAATTGCCCGCGTAGATCTTGACGGAGACGGCGTCGGCCCCGTCCTTTTCCAGCTTTTCGAAATTGACCGGATTGATGGGGTTGAAGAAGTCCGTGGGGTTCCAGACGCGGCCCGTGCCCCAGCTAATCCGCTGTCGTCCGACGATCAGGTTGCCCCACCCGAAATCGCGCCGTAGATAGAGACGATCCAGGTAGTGCTGGACCTGGTAGTGGGATTCCTGGACCGGCTCCCAGCGCCAGTCGAAGACCTGTCGCCGACCAGTCTCGCCTAGTTCGACGTAGGGAACCTGGGAGGACAGGTGAATTGCATCCAGCTCGTATTCGACGGACAGGCGCGTGTTTTCGCCAAGGTACAGCACGGGGCGGAGCCGGGTCCGTGTGAGATTCACCCAGACGGTCTCCTCCAACCCGAAGAACCTCCGCAGGAGCTCGGGATTCTGCTGGCGGATGGCGAAGTGAACCACGTAACCGCTGAGTTCGACTTGGGCCCGGACGGAGTGCGAAGGAGCCGCGGCCAGGATTGCCACGGCGAGCGCACAGCCGATGACGAGTCTTCCGCGGGCCGACATCTCAGCCCCGCCTCTCTTCCGATTCGATCCTGCCGTCCCTGAGCCACAACAGGCGCTTCGCCCGGTCGATGACTTTGTTGTCGTGTGAGGCGAAGACGAACGTGATCTGGCGCCGCTCATTCATTTCCTGCATCAGATCCAGGAGGCGACCTGCTGTGACGGAATCCAGGTTGGCGGTGGGTTCGTCCGCTAAGACGAGCGACGGATTGTTGACGATCGCGCGCGCCACCGCCACGCGCTGCTGTTGACCGCCGCTCATTTCCGTCGGCCGCTTGTGCGCGAGGTCGGCAATGCCCAGCTCTTCCATGATCGCCATTGCGCGCTCCCGCCGCTCCTTGTCAGGAACCCCGCTCAACATCATGGTGAATTCGATGTTTTCCAGAGCGGTCAGAACTGGGATCAAGTTGTACGCTTGGAAGATGAATCCGATCTTGTGGAGACGGATGGACGCCAGCTCCTTCCGAGACTTCCTACTCAAATCTTCCCCTTCCAGGAGAACCCGCCCCTTCGTCGGCACGTCGAGCGCCCCGATGAGGTTGAGCAGGGTGGTTTTCCCGGAACCGGATGGGCCGGCGATGACCGTGTATTCGCCCTTCTGGATGGTCAGATCAATGCCGCGCAGTGCATGTACCGGCACGCTATTGTCCTGGTAAATCTTCTCCAGTCCTTCCGTGCGGATGATTTCCATGGTTCCTCCAGCTCGGTCACCGCTTACACGTACCGCAAGGCCTCGATCGGACGAAAACGAATCGCACGAATGGCCGGCCAGATGGCCCCGAGTACCGCGAATACGGGAATCGAGAAAAATACGCTCACCAGCGTTTCCGTTTCGAAAATCGGGTAGATGATGGCACCCACACCGAATGATGTCAAGCTCTCGGCAAACATACTCAGATTGAGTCCCGTGTGCGAAAGCGGCAAGTAGCACAAGTAGCCGAGGATGGTTCCGATCGCCGTACCCAGCAAGCCCAGAATCGTCGATTCCAGCACGATCATTGCGAAGACTCTATGGTTGGGCATGCCGATGGCTTTGAGGACTCCTATCTCCTGGATTCGCTCGAAGACGGCCATGAGCATGGTGTTGATGATGCCGAAAACCAGCGCGATTCCGATGATCAGGTAGTATACCTGCATGAACTGGTCAAAGGCGTCGACCATATAGACGAGGATGGGCAGAATGTCCCGGAAGCTGAACACCTCGAAGGATTCCCCGAGTTGTAGGCGAAGTTCGTCGCGGATGGCTTCGACGCTTTGCAGGTCCTCAACCAGGGCGGCGAATTCGTGGACTTTCCCCTCCAGACCGAGCATCCGCTCCGCCGATTGCCGCGGCACGTAAGCGACGATCTTGTCGAATTCGGAATCGAAAGTTCGGAAGAGCCCCACCACGCGGAAGACCTCCGAACCCACACTGCCGTCCGTGCGGGAAGCCATGGAAACCACTTTGTCGCCCAGTTCGATTTCGAGTTTTTCGGCGACTTTTTCGGAGATGACGATCTCTCGATCCTTGCCGCTGAGGTAGCGCCCCTGGGTGATCGAACGGGCAATCGAGGTGATCGTCCGCTCTTTTTCCGGGTCGATTCCGGTGAGGCGGATGCCGGTGGAGTTGTAGGAACTCGTGAGCAGGCCATAGGTGAGAATACGCGGAGAGTAGGCTACGACGCCTTTCTCACGTTGTAGGACCCGCTCCACTTCCTCCGGATGATCGATGGTTTTCTCGAGTAGGGGATTGTCGCGGTAGCCGCGCGTATGGATTTGCAGATGCCCCACGTCGATGCTGATCTGATTGTGGAGCATCTGGCGGACGAAGCCCCGCATGATGGCATCCGTAAGGATGAGCGCGATCACGCCAACGACGATAGACGTCAGGATGATGATGGAGCGGCGCCTATTCCGCCACAGGTTTCGCCAGGCAATCTTCCACAACATTTACGTGTACCTGATTCCTTTCAAGGGTTCGAGTTTCGCCACTTTCCGCAAGGGATACAGACCGGCAATGAAAGCCGAGGCCAGGATCGAAAGCGTGGTGTTTACGAAAATTCCCGTTTTCAGGGTCGACGTCAGTACAGGAAGCCAGCCGAATTCCTCGTAGAGGGCGGAAAATCTCTCGCCGAACTCGATGGGATGGTTCAGGATGTACCAGTTGACCAGTCCGCCCAGGAGGTTTCCGGCAACTATGCCGATGAGAACCAGAAAGAGCATCTCCAGAGCTACCAAGAGCACAAGCCGCCACTGCGGCATCCCAAGGGCGAGGACGATTCCGAACTCCCGGAATCGCTCGGTAACGCTCATCAGGAAAGTGTTCAGAATGCCGAAGGCTACTACCACGATCAGGATGGCCAGCATCAGGATACCGCCAATGTTGTCCAACTCGACGCTCTGCTTGAATGAGGGCAGGACCTCATCCCAGCTGAGCACCACCAGCCGCTCGGCCGCCAGTACCTTCTGCAGGTCGCGCCTCACGCGCTCGATGTCATCGAGACTGTGGAGGGAGATTGCAACTACGCTCACCCGGTTCTCCAGACCGAGAAGTTGCTGGACGCTGTGGATGTCCATGATCACGCTTCCGCGGTCGAATTGGTCGGACCCAGTGCGGAGAACCCCGACGATTTTGCAAAATGTGTCGCGCAGGAATCCATCGAACCCCTGAACGAGCACGACAATGGAATCGCCGACGCTGGCGCCGAGGTTTCTCAGCAGTTTCTGACCCACAGCGATCTCAATGGACGCGCCTGGCCTGGGAGCACGGCCTTGGCGAATTTTCTTGAAAAGATCGGACACGGCCGGTTCAATGGCCGGATCCAGGCCCAGAATCATGATGCCGAAAGAGTTGTCTCGGTAACTTGCCAGGCCGTCTGCGTAGACACGGGGGGCAAAACTGGCGATGCGGGGATGCTCTTCCAGTACGGAACGCAGTTCCTCCCCGTAGGGGAAGCTCTTGCGGAGCGTCGGATTGTCCTGGTAGCCGGGACGTTGAATTTGTAGGTAGCCGGAGAAAATGCGGACGACGTTGCGGATATTCAGCTCGTAGGTGCCCAGTTGTATGCCCCGCATGACGACCGTCAGCATGACGGCAAATACGACCGCCAGCATCGTAATGAATGAGCGGCGTTTGTTGCGCCACACGTTCCTCCACGCCAGCTTCACGAGCAGTCGCATGGCGGCTACCTCTCCAATTCGCGGAAGGAAAAGATGCGATTGGGGATGCGGATATCGAATTGCACTTTCTGGATCACGATCTCGGTGTAGTGGCCCTTTTTCCGCTCATTGCGCATGATCCAGCGGGTGGGAATCTTCCGGCCTCCAAGCCTTTTCACGTCGCGAAAGAGCATCGTCCGGATCAGCTTGCCGTCCTCGTCGTAGTACTCAGCGCGAGCGGGAAGGTAGTCGGGTTTGCGCACCCAGTAGTAGAGTTTTCCCCACACCACCGGGGCGTCGGGGCGAGGCAGCAACTCGAGCTTCCAGGTGGGGACACCGTCGAGCGTGTCCTCAGCCACAATCCGGATTTCGTAGTCCCGCACCAGGTTCGACTCGCGCACCAGGTCGTCGTAAGTGAAGTCCGAGCCGTTCCACGACTGCAGCATCATCGAGGGAGGAATCTTGATAGTCGTTTCGGTGTTGCGCAGGTACATCCAGATCTGGTTCCCGATCTTGAGCGTGCGGTTGCCAGCCTCTTTGGCGGGTGCGATGATTTTGATCAATGCCTTCTCGTTGCCCACCCACCAGCTTTCCATTTTGAGCGTGCGCACGTAGTCGGGGGTGACCACTTTCATCACGAAGACGCCGTGGCTGGTTTTCCCTTTGTAGGAGTTCTCCGCCCGGCGCACGATTTCCTCGGGCGTCTGCGCGGACGACGCACCGACCGCCAGCAACAGAGAGAAGACGGAACAGTAGCTTACTATTCGGACCATTGCACGAACCTCGATTCAGGTATTTGAGCTTTCCATTCGGCCCAAAAGATCTTCGTACACGCTTTCCAGGACCTCCCGGAGGGGATAGCGTTCCTTTCCGAACAGCATGTAGTCGACGCCCACGCCATCAAGAAGGGCCCCAAGCTTGTACGCCTCCGTACGGGGGTTGGGCACGCCCGCGTCGCGAAGCATTTGCTCCAGGGCCGTCAGTAGTTGCTCGAAGTAGCGCGTCGAAAGGTCTTTCAGGCGGGGCCGTCGGTGAAGCTGAATTAGGAGGGAGAAGTAGAGCCTGAAGAACTCTTCGCGGTCTTCGATCGTTTCGGCGGAAGCTTCGAGCATTCGCCGGATTCGTCGCTTAGGATCGTCGATCGAGCGCAGTTCACGTAGTAGGGCATCGAAAGCCCGGAAACCGTCGACCAGAACTTGTTCGAGCAGGTCCTCTTTGCTCTTGAAATAGTTGTACACAAGTCCCTTGGCCACGCCGGCTTTGCGAGCGATGGCGTCGATGGAGGTGTTGTCGTAGCCCCGTGTGCCGAAGAGGGAAAGGGCCGCCTCCATGATCGCCCTGCGGCTGGCTTGGCGAATTTGTTCGAGTTGTTCGGGGGTCCTGGGCGACATGGCTACGCGAGTGTTTGAATGAACGGTCAGTCAATGTTAGCCATTCCGTCGCTTTTTCGCAATGACTTTCTTTGGGTGCACCGCTGTGAGCCTGATCAAGCAACAGGCCCGCACACTGGCGACGCAAAGACACCGGTTGCCCGCCGAAAGGGTCCGAGTATCCGCCGCAACCCGTTTTCGACGCTGGTAGTTCTGCTGCTGCCCGGTTGCGACCTGTGCTCTCGGCCGGTCCGGGGCTTGAAGGGCGCTGTTGCCCGTTTTCGGTTTGTCCGCATTTCGTTTCATCAAAGAGATGTCTGCCTCGGGCGCGTTCGATCTGGCCGAAGAAAGAGAACCCCGACAGGAATAGCTCTGCTCTCAGCCGAACCCGGTGAGTTGGGCGACACCGTCGGAAGTGGGTGGGCGCAATGGTCTGTCCGCACTGTCGATTCGTGGGCGACACGGATTGTCCGGGCCGGTTGGCGGCACTGCGCGTGTGAGCCCTGGGTCGGACTCAGGGGAGACAGGCAGCGGTTTGAGTCTTCCGCGGCGAATCTTCACCGCCGCGCAGCGGCATCCCGCAACCGAGGACGATCTGGGGCACCGAAGCTAATGATTTCCCGCCGGAGGCCGATCACTTTACCGAATAGTGTTCTCCTGCACGTTCGTTCGGAGGGATACATGTTCCGGCGATCTCGCCTCCGCGTCCCCATCGTCGCGGCGGTCCTCGTGGCCGTGTGTGCCTTTCTGGGGTCCCTCGCAGTTTTGACGCTTGAGCGGCAACGCGCCCACCGATTCTCCCAAGAAGTGCTTCGCCTCCAACTGAAAGAGCTTGCCACTCTGTGTTCGCTCGAGTATCAGTCAGCACTTGGGCCTCAAGATTCTGTCGCCTGGTCTCGCCTCGCCTCTGGGCTGAGGAAGCTCGAGCGGAGAGCTCAGCAGCTTGGTTGCCAACTCGTCGTACTCGACGAAGAGGGGCGCGTCCTCGGAGAGACCGTACCCCTGGGCATCGAGGGATTGCAGGCCCTTCAGCGCACCCTGGGTCCGGTCCCCGAACTCTTCCCGGTCCGCCAGGGGCAAGATGGTGCGCAGCGTGAGCAGGAGGTGGTGGCGGTCCATCTGGTGGAACCTCCGTGGAGTCTGTTTCTCATCCCGGCGCGTCAGTTCTGGGCGAGCAGTCAGATCGGTTGGGGATGGGCTGGCTCGTTGTTCGTGAGTGCGGGATTGGCCCTGCTCACTTTCGGTGCCGTCTACGCCTTCATGCGCAGGCCGCTGGACCACCTACACGCTGCCGCGGAGAGAGCAGCCCGCGTGGCCGGGATTGAACATGACAAGGATTCTACGGTTTGCTCTGTCGCTTCGCAATCGGTTGCCGAACTGGTGGATGATCTCAGTACGTGTGTTGAGGACAGAGAGGCGCAGCTGCGCAGCTTCATGGATGCCATTGCCAACCCACTGATCGTCACGGACCGCGACCTTCGGATCACGTACGTGAACCACGCTCTGGTGGACCTCCTGGCCTACGGCAGTGAGAAGGATGTGGTGGGGAAGCATTTTGCGGAGGTATTCGGGGAACAGGCGGGGGCGAACGCCAGGAAGTTGATTGAAAGTCCTGGCAAACTGAGAGGTGTGAAGCGTACCCTGATCGCCCGCACAGGGGAATCGATCCCGGCTCTGGGCAGCGGCGGGACCATTCTCGACAGCCGCGGTGAGCCCGTGGGACTGGCAGTCATCTACGTGGACATGCGGGAGAACGCGAGGCAACAGAAGGCCTACCTGGACGAACAAATTCAGCCTTTCCGCGATGGTTTGTCACGGCTGAGCCAAGGGGATCTGTCGGTTCGGGTGCAGTTGCCCAACGGCGCCGAGCTCCACGAGCTCGCCCGGGAGCTGAACGCGGCGGTCGAACGGATGGCCACCGTCGTGGCTTCCCTCCGGGATGCGAGCAACACCGTGGCCAGTGCAGCGCAGCAGATCGCCTCGGGTTCGGAAGAGCAGGCTTCGGCCAGCGAAGAACAACTGCGCTACGTGCAAGACGTGGCCGCCGCCGTGCAGGAGATGAGCGCCACGTCGGCCGATGCTGCGCGCCACACTGCCAGCGCCGCTCAGGTGGCCCAGGAGAATGTGAGCGTGGCCGAACAGGGCGCGGAGACCATTCTCGAAGCCACGGAGACGCTGGAAGAGATCGCCGCCAAGCTCCGGGATTCCGGACGGAAGATGTCGGAGTTCCTGAACGTGACGGATCAGATCGCCTCTTTCGTGGAGACGATCGAGGAGATCACGGATCAAACCAACTTGCTTGCCCTCAACGCCGCGATCGAGGCGGCGCGAGCGGGCGAGGCGGGCAGAGGCTTCGCCGTGGTGGCGGAGGAAGTGCAGCGTCTGGCCGAACGAACCCGTCAGGCCACCGGCGACATCCGGAAGATGGTGGACACGCTGCAGAATACTAGCCGCGAAGTGTACGAGACCCTGCGTCAGGGCCTGGAGCGGGGTGAGCGGGGTCAAGAAGTAGTGGCCAAGACGCGCGAATTCCAGCGAACCCTGCTGGAGAACGCACATCGGACCCAGGAAATGGTGGCCCAGATCGCCGCCGCTTCCGAACAGCAGTCCAAGACAGCCGAGCAGATCGGGCAGAACCTGGTTTCGATCACGGAGATCGGGCGGGAGTCCGTGCAAGGCGCGATGCAAATGGCCCAGGCCGCCGATGAACTCAACCGCCTGGTGGCCCAGTTGCGGCAGGTGGTGGAGTACTTTCGGCTCAATTCGGGTGGCGAGGCTTCGGAAGGTCCCGAGGCCGGAGCGACTCCTGAACCGGTCCGAAGCGATTCACCC
>CAYXFI010000009.1:0-28796 GCA_964464205.1 uncultured Cytophagia bacterium | reverse complement strand
CGAGTCCGCCTCCACGGTTCCTGAACTTCGCCCGCGGCGGAGTGGCGCGCGCCTGTCTGGGCTGTCCCTCAGTCGCGGGTGGCAAGCGGGTCGAGAAAGACAGGCCTTGGACCAAGCAACGCTGGCGAACTGATCGTTTGATGGATCAGATCTATGAACTTGGGGACGGGACGGTCCGATCTCGAGGCTCATGCGACTGAGGGCAAGGCCGATCTTCCCGCTACTCTTTCCTGGACTTCGGTCGCCGGAGACCGTAGCGTTCGATTTTGTTGTAAAGGGTACCCCGGCTGATCCCCAGGCTGGCCGCGGCTTTCGAGAGGTTCCAGTCGGCTCTTTGCAGGGCGTCCCGTATGAGTCGTTTCTGAGCCTCGCGGATGGTGGGCGTTTTGTTTCTGGGACCTGCGAGTCGAAGTCTCTTGCCCCGTTTGCGGAGCGCTTCCGGCAGGTCGCCCGCGGTGATGCGCTGGCCTCGACAGAAGAGGACGGCTCGTTCCATGTAGTTGCGAAGTTCCCGGATGTTGCCCGGCCAAGGGTAAGCGCGGAGCAGCTCCATCGCGCCGTCGTCAATGCCGGTCACGTTCTTGCCGGTGCGTTTCGAGTAGAAGCCCACGAAGTAGTTGGCCAGCGCCGGAATATCCGCCGTTCTCTCCCTCAACGGGGGGAGGTGGATCGGCACGACGTTGATCCGGTAGTACAGATCCTCCCGGAACAGCCCCTTCTCCACCATCGAGCTGAGGTCTTTGTGTGTAGCCGCAATCAGACGGACGTCCACCCGGAGCGTTTCGGTTCCTCCGACCCTCTCGAACTCGCGCGTCTCCAGCACGCGTACCAGTTTCGCTTGAACAGGCGGCGAGATGTCGCCAATTTCGTCGAGAAACAGGGTTCCGCCATTTGCCAACTCGAATCGGCCCTTCTTGCGCTCAATTGCGGAAGTGAATGCTCTGCGCTCGTGACCGAATAGCTCGGACTCAAGCAGCGTTTCCGGCAAACTGGCGCAGCTCACTTTGATGAGCGGTTGATTTCTGCGCCGGCTGAGAAAGTGAATCGCGTGAGCTACCAGTTCTTTGCCGGTTCCGCTTTCACCGGTGATGAGCACCGTAGCGTCGGTTGGGGCGATGGTGCACACCTGTTCAAAGACTTTTCGCATCACCGCAGAGTTGCCGATCAGTCTGCCCAGCCCCGTCTGGTTCTCCATGGCCTGGCTCAAGAGCTGGCTTTCCTGCGGCAGTGCCTTGTGTTCTGCCACCCTCCGCACGGTGTGCAGGATGAGCCTGGGACGGAACGGCTTCAGGAGGTAGTGGTAGGCTCCGAATTTCATGGCCTCTACGGCGCTGTCGATGGTACCGTAGCCCGTCATGATCACCACTTCGGCGGCGCTGGCCTTCCGTCGCAACTCTTTGAGAAGCGCGATTCCGTCCTTGCCGGGCATCTTCAGGTCGGTGATCACCAGATCGAGATTCTCTCGGCTGGCGATTTCTATCGCCGTATCGCCGTCCGTGGCCTTGAGAACCTGGTGTCCCTCCCGACGGAGTACATCGCCGAGAGACTCGAGCATGTTCGGCTCGTCATCAACCAGAAGGATTCTCAAGGGCACCATTTGGGCCTCCCAACGGAAGGATTACTTCCACAGTCGTTCCTTGTCCTGGCTCGCTGGTGATCCGCAAATTCCCGCCGAGCCTGCGAATGTTGGCATACGTGACCGCCAGTCCCAATCCGGTGCCGTCGGGCTTGGTGGTGTAGAACGGGTCGAAGGCGTGCGCGAGTTGTTCTTCGGTCATGCCACAACCGGTGTCGGTGAAAGAGACCACCACTGCTTGTTCGCCGCTTTCCAGACGATCCGTTCGGGAGTGGACGATGAGCTGCCCGCCGTTGGGCATTGCCTGAATGGCGTTGGTCACGATGTTCAGGAAAGCGTGTTTGGTGGCGTCGATATTCGTGACTGGCAGTGGGATCGTCTGAAGGTCGGTTCGTACCTCGATGTCCGAGCGCACCAGTTCCTTGTCGAGCAGTGAGAGTATGTCGCGTACGACGTGATTCACGTCCACGGGCGCCTCGGTCTCCGTCGAAGGCCGTGCGAAATTCAGTAACTCTTCGATGGTCCGGCGCGCTGACTCGACTTCTTCCTGCATGATCCGCAAGTGCTTGTCGACGACCGGGTCCTCACTGCTCAGTACATCGGCGAGGAAGTACAGCGAGGTGGAGATGATCGCGAGGGGATTTCGCAGCTCGTGAGCCACACCAGCGGCCAGCACGCCGAGCGAAGCCAGCTTCTGCGCCTGGAAGAACCGGTTGAGGTCTGTGTGCGTATCGACATCCGGAACGAGAAAGACGACATAACTCGGTCTTGAGCGTTGCGTCCGGAGGGGGAGTACGATCTCTCGGACCAACGGGCTGTGCGCAGTGCTAGCGATGCCGATAATGGGGCGCAAGCTTCCGTCCACCCTTTGTTTGAAACAGTCGCAGTTCCTGCTGTACACCAGTGTGTAGCAGTGGCGGCCCAACAGTTGGGACTTGTCTTTCTCAATCAGTCTGCAGAAGGCTTGATTCGCTCCCCGGATTCTGGAGGCGTGGTCGATCCGGAAAGCTGGGACATCGAAGGCTTCCAGGTCGAGGCTGGAAAGCACCGATCTGTCACGATCTGAGGGGGAAGCTTCTGGCGTTGCCATCGCCAATCCCCTTCGTAGCTATTGCATGATTCGTGCAACGACACGGGCTTCCGGGTCTACACGCAGCGGCTTCTGAGTGCCGAAAAAACAAGACTGTATCGGAAATTCGTTGGTTGCCAACCCGCTAGCGGCAAGGCAGGGCAACGGTGGAGCACTTGCCGTAACGAACGAGTGGTGCTTTCGGATTCCGATTCAAGCTTCAGAAGTGCGCCCACTCACAGATACCGGGAGAGGGATTCTCGGGCTCCTGGTCTGAGAGGCGCTCGGGCGATTTGTTTCGCCTCCTGCTGTCCGCTTTCGTGCCACTTCTCAGACCGAAGTGCCCGGAATTTCGGTAGGACAGCGGGTCTGGAGTGTCAGGCGTGGCGGGAGCAATGAGAGGGTTAATCGACGCACGGTGAACGCAATCAGTTCCGCACGGGCGCAAGTTCAGCGCGGGGTGGGCTGCCCCAACCGCCTGGTTCCCGGATGCCAGGTGGTTGCCCTGCTCCCTGCCGAAACGAGTGTTCTCCCTTCTGCCGGCCATGCTCACCTCTCGGCGAGCTCGGTTTGGTATCGAGCCCACAGATCGGAGTCAGCAGGTACTGCCAGTCCCGGCCGTCAGGTTCGATGATTCGAGGCCAAAGCGGGTTCAAAACCATCCTGCACCGGGCGAATGATCATGAACCCGACCGCCACCAGCACGCACAGCACAAGTACTGCCAGGGGTCGTCCCAGATCCAATTCGTTCACGATGACGCCCCAGAGCACCGGACCGGTGATGTTAGCAAAACGGCCCACCATCGAGTACAGGCCGTAGAACTCGCCGATCTTGTCCTGAGGTGAGAGACGCAGCATCAGCGGGCGATCCGCTGCCCACGTGCCTCCCAGGGCCACTCCCGCCAAGCAGGCGAAAATCCAGAACAGCCAGCTCGGGAGATCGAAAGCCGCGATGGCGAAAATACCCAGCAGTGTGAAGATCCAGAGTTGCAGGACGCCGTCCAGGGCACGTTTGGGTCCCACCCTGTCGGCCACTACGCCCCAGACGAGGCCGCCGACCACCGCGGCGCTGATGGCCACTAAGAGGAGAACCTGGGCCTCCTGCTCCGCGAAGCCCGCTTCGTTGGTGATGTAGATGCCCATGAACACGATGACGGTGTTCACCGCGTCCGTGTAAAAGAATCTCCCGATGAGAAACCGACCGAGACCCGGGTAGCGGCGGGTTTCTCTCACCGTCTGGAAAACCTGCCGCACCGCGCCGGAAAGTTGAGCCCGAAAGCCAATGGCCCGGGGGCGCCGGTTGGCCAATCCCCTTTCCCGGACGAACAGGAAGCACGGCACGGCAAAGAGCAAGAAGAGCGTGGCGCTGAGTCGGAACATCCCGGGGTAGCCGATCCGGTCGAGCATGAGGAGCCCGCTGCCCACGCCCACGAACGAGCCCAGGTACCCGAGCCCGATCCCCAGGCCACCTACCTTGCCGCGCGTGGCAGGGGTACTGACCTGGGGGAGCAGCGAGTCGTAAAACACTAGGCCGGCTTGGAAGGCATAGTTGGCTCCCACGAACAGAGCCAGCGACGCCAGCAGAACCGGCACCCCGAGAAAGAACGTCAGCGTGACGCAGACGAGCGTGGAAACGATGAGGAACGGCTTGCGCCTTCCGTATTGATCGGAAAGAGCGCCAAGGATGGGCGCCGTGAGGAACATGATGCCCATCGAAAGGCCGTTGGCGTAACCGTAGGCTGAATCGGGGGCGCCCATCACGTTCACCACGTACAGCGAGTAGTAGAGAGACACAATATTCATAGAGAAAATCGTGTTGGCCAAGTCGTACAGGGCCCATGAGATCGTGCTCAGTCGACTCGGCTGTACGTGGTCCTCGGGCATAGTGCTCCTTGCTCACTGCAATGAGTCCCGGTCCTGGGGTTCCATCCGGCACGCCTTCCGTGGCGTGCATTCTCGGCAACGCGCAACCGACGCGCGTCGCGTGGACTGGGGCCCAGGACTTGCCGGACGGACACCGAACCCAGCCCGTGGTGGACGCTCGCTCGTCGGACGCTTCACCCCAGATCGAAGGCGGCGATGGCGCGCTGTAGTCGATTGGTATGCTGGCGGTACGACTTCCCCCGTGGGACCACAACAACAAGGGTCACCTCCTGCTCGAAAGCTCTGAAGAATCGGAATACCACGCGCTTGCTTTCCCCCTCCACAACGATCTCTTTGAGCTGCCTTACTCCCGCGAGCTGCTGGATGGTCCGGCGTATTTCCTGCAGAGCCAGCGAGACTTCCACCAGGGGCGTCTCTTGGCCGGGATCCCGGATGGCCTGCGCCATCGGCAGACCTTCCTCAGAGAACAGGTAGGCCGCCTCGTAGTTCCCCAGCGCTATTACTTCGTGCATGCGCCTTTCGATTAGCAGTTGAGGCGAGAGCTCTCGCATCTGTGTGGACATAGCTGGCTCCCCTGACGGAGGAATTCCGAGCATGTGGCGCGGAAGCATCCCCGTTTGGCACTATCCGGCCTGTCGGACCGCCGGACGTTGCACCTCAGCGATCACGCGGTGCAGGATGGACCGCAGTGTCTCGAGAACTCCCCGACCTTCCGTGGCCACAGCCTGAAATGAAGGCAACTGGTGGAAGTTGAGTTTCTGTTCCAGTTCGTCGACGGGAGCGCAGTTCGGCAAATCGCGCTTGTTGTACTGGAACACGAACGGGATATTCGCGATGGATCTTCCCAGCTCGATGAGTCGTTGTTCGAGATCCAGCAGGGAATCTAAGTTGTCGTTCAGGCGTTCCCGCTGAGAATCGGCCACAAACACGATCCCGTCCACACCATTGAGGATGATTGCTCTGCTGTAGGCGTAGTAGGACTGCCCGGGAACGGTGTAGAGGTTGAACCGTGGCCTTTTGCCCTTGATCTCTCCCACCTGCAATTGCAGGAAATCGAAAAAGAGCGTGCGCTCTTCACGCGTTTGCAACGTCACCAAGGCTCCCCTGACGGACGGGTCGAGGTGATTGTAGATGTACTTCAGGTTCGTCGTCTTGCCGCTCAGGGAGGGCCCGTAGTAGACAATCTTGAACACGACTTCGTTGGTGGCCCAGTTGACGAACATCCTGATCAGAATCCCAGTGATTTGTCCAACTCTCTGCCGAGCAGCGAGCCGAACTCGAGGTCAAGGAAGGCTTCTTCAGAGCTGGGTTCTCTGGCTGTCTCTTCAAGGGCCGTGGCGAGCGATTCTATGGCCTTCTTTGTGAAAACACGTACCATTCCGAGCGCGACGCTCTTGTCAAAGATCACGATCAGGAAGAAGTCCGGGTTGACCCGCGAGATGTAAACGTTGGCTTCGTCTCCCTCGTGGTACAAGTAGTGAAAGCCGTCGCCCTGACCGACCATCTTGGCCAGCTCCGCGGTGGCGGAGAACTCGCCGGCCGCCACGGCACAGAGGGCGTTCACGTCGTAGCCGACGATTTCCCCGCGCTGAGCCACCAGATGGCCATTCATGTCGCAAAAGATCACCGTTCTCGCCCTGGTCTTGGCCACGAGCGCGTTGAGAGCCTCCGTGATCTGCTCGAACGCGACCTCCGATAGTGCGAAACGCTTGCCGTTTCTCTTCGCCACCTCGTTCTCCTCGCGATCTCTCTATTGACCCACAGCTAGGCGCCAGGCCAGGAATTCCGGCAGCCCTGCTTCGAGAATCTTACGCTGCGTGGTGTGCAGATCGTATGCCACTCGGCGCAGTTCAAACCGATTTTCGTCTGTGTCCCACACGCCGTAGGCCGCGTCCGGGTTGCCGTCCCTCGGCTGCCCCACACTCCCCACATTGACAATGTAGCGCTTGCCCTCCTCGAAAGCGACGAGCGCTGGATCCAAGACGGTCATAGACTCATCTTGGTCCATTTCGATGACGAGGGGAGCGTGCGAATGACCGATGAAACAGATCGGTTCTTCAAACTCGGCAAACGCTCTGCGGGCCTCGAAAAGGGAAAGTACGTAGTTCCACTCTGCAGGCCGGTACGGCGATCCGTGGACGAAAAAGGCCCCAAGCTCGCTTCTCGTCAGGGGCAGGCTGGACAGTAAGGATCGGTCCGATTGCTTCAGTTTGCTGCGCGTCCAAAGCACGGCCTCGCGCGCGTAGGGATTGAAGTCTTCGATGTTTGTTTTGCCGACCACGGCGAAGTCGTGATTGCCAGCCAGAGTGAAAAGGCTGACAGATCTCACCGCGTCGATGCATTCCGCCGGATTCGGCCCGTACCCGACCACATCCCCCAGGCACAAGACACCGTCCAGTTCCAGTCGGTCGATGTCTTCCAGTACCGCGACGAGAGCTTCGAGATTCGCGTGGATATCGGAGATGATGGCGAATCGCATTCGGGCGGTCCTTCCGTTGAGTGGCTTCAATATAGTCGCAAGATGTGCAAATTTCAAGGAAAAACTTGAAATTAGGCCGAAAAATGGACACCATTCGGTCACGGTACGGCTTGCAGGAAGACACCTTCACCGGAAACCGTCACATGGCCCATCTCGCTTCCGGTGGGTAGCAGATTGTGCGGATGCCCGCGAAAACCCGCGGTCCTTCGACTTTGGCGAGTGAAACGCTCGGACTCGGACTAAGTTGTGGTTTCTCCGGGACGTAGCGGCTCTCTCAGCAACACCGCCGCGCCATTTTGCGACTGCGGCTTTTGCCTGGCCAACCGCTCCTGGCAGAAGGGCTCGACGGAAGGCTCAAGCCCGCATTGCTCCTTGCGCTGGCCGGAGTGCGGTTGCGATCGGGCGAAGCTGGTCTCGGAGTTCGGGGCTGCGCGACTGGTAAGGGAGAACCCTCGCGGCGCAAAAGGCCTACGCGGCGCGCGGCTGAGGCGCAGGAAGGGGAGTTGCATCAATTAGGGGTTGCCAGTCTGTGGCGAATTTCTTAAATGTGTACGCAGGGAAACGGGAGGAGCTTAAGTGGAGCCGGGTGCGCGCGGGCGGATGCTCGTCACGGGGGCCAGTGGATTTCTCGGCGGATGGTTGATCACGATGGCGGCGCCGTCGTGGGAAGTGCATGCCGTGTACCGGAAAGCGAAGTACGATGCACACGGGGTGCAGTGGCACCGTGTGGACCTGGCCGAAGAGGAGCGAGCGCGGCGCATTGTCCTGGACGTTCAACCGAAGGTAGTCGTTCATGCGGCGGCCGAGGCGAACCTG
This sequence comes from uncultured Cytophagia bacterium, assembly GCA_964464205.1. Lineage (GTDB taxonomy): Bacteria > Zhuqueibacterota > Zhuqueibacteria > Oleimicrobiales > Geothermoviventaceae > Zestofontihabitans. The sequence goes on along the minus strand of CAYXFI010000009.1, from coordinate 20,972 downwards.
GATTGGTGCGAAGAGCACAGGGAAGAGGCCTACGCCGCCAACGTCTTGGCCACAAGGGGCATCGCGCGGGCTTGTGATGAGCTCGGTGCGAGGCTGCTTTATGTGTCCACGGATATGGTTTTCGACGGCTGCAAAGGGGACTACCGGGAAAGCGATCCCGTGAACCCGGTCAGCTGGTACGGTCGCACCAAGGTCGAAGCGGAGGAGGTGGTTCGTTCGCTGACCCGCGACTACGTGGTCGTCCGCACGGCGCTGATGTTCGGTGACCCGATCCTCGGCGGCACGTCTTTTTCCGTGTGGCTGGAAGAACGCGTTCGGGGTGGGGACACTGTGCCGCTGTTTGTGGACCAGTTCCGCACGCCCCTGCTCGTGCAGAATGCGGCCCGAGCGATCCTCGAGTTGGCCGAGCGGGAATTTCGGGGTGTCCTGCACGTGGCCGGAAGCGACAAGGTGGATCGCCACACCTTTGGTAAGCTCCTCGCGGAGGAACTGGGGCTGGACTCTTCAAGGTTGCGACCGGCGAAGCTTGATTCAATTCAATTCAAAGCACCTCGTCCACGGGACCTTTCGCTGAACATCTCGCGGGCGAGGAGCGTGCTGCGCACACCACTGCTGCATCTGAGATCCGCCGTCCGGGAGCTGGCTGGCTGGCGGAGGGGCGGAGAGGGTCTCACCTCGTAGTCTCGTCGGAGGGTGCGTCTCGGCTGGGTCGGGTGAGCAAGGCAAGGGCGTCGGTCCTGGGGGCGGGAAGCGGCGTCCCGGCGCCGCGTGACAGTGGCGCGGAGCGTTTCTCGGCTGCCGAATGGTTGTCGGTACGTTGTGCCTTCACCTTGCAAGTGTCACAGGGGCTGCGGTGATTGGGCACGTGCTCGGTCTGATTGCGCTCTGGCTCGTCCTCATCGGGGCGGTCTTCCTGATCCCGTTCGGAGTGGCGGGCACCTTCTTGATCACTTTCGCTACATTCGTGTACGCCTGGGCCACCGGTTTTGAGATCATCGGCTGGAATGTGGTCTTCTGGTTCCTGGGAATCTCGGTGGCCGTGGAGGTGGTGGAGTTCGTGGTGGGCGGCTGGGCCGCTCGGCAAGCGGGCTCCTCTCGCTGGGGATTCTGGGGCGCGATCGTGGGCGGATTTCTCGGCGCCCTGTGGATGACTCCGGTGCTCCCGCTCATCGGGAGCCTCGCGGGTGCGCTGGTCGGGGCATTCGTGGGCGCCGCGGTCTTTGAGTACATCGGTCAGGGCGACGTGCGGCGGGCCCTGCGGGCCGGTTGGGGCGCTTTCCTCGGCGCTGCCAGCGGGAAGATTCTCAAGCTGCTCGTGGCAATAGGGATGGACGTGTACGTCGCGTACGTGCTTCTGTCGTAGCAGGCCGTCGGATTGGCGGTTTGGCGCGGGCTTGAGCAAAATCTACGCACGGGAGTGCGGCGAATGGACGTTGGCACCACGCTGTTTCGCTTGGCGGCCGCGACTCTGCTGAGCGCAGTGATCGGCTACGAGCGCGAAGTGATTCGCAAACCCGCTGGCCTGCGCACAATGATGCTGGTGGGTCTGGGCTCCTGTTTGTTCACCATCGCTTCGCTGGAGGCAGCTAACTACTCCCCTACGGTGGACCCAAGCCGGATCGCGGCCCAAATTGTGACCGGCATCGGCTTTCTGGGTGCCGGAAGCATCATTCGCGCGGGGGCTTCCGTGGTGGGGATCACCACGGCTGCTTCGATCTGGTTGGTGGCCGCGGTGGGTTTGGCAACGGGTCTGGGGCTGTACTACCAGGCCCTGGCTGCGTCGTTGCTTGGATTTGCGATTCTTCGGCTGGTGGAACGGCTCATCGATCGGGGCCTGATGCGAGCACGGACCAGATCGGGGGGACCGGACAATTGATCCGTGCTCCTCGGGATCGCGGGTGGCTGGAATCGCGCGAAGGGTTGGAGCCAGCAGCTTGCGGAGGGCAAAATGGTGAGTGATGGCGAAACGAAGAAGAATGCGCTGGGCCGTCGGGATTTCCTTCGGTTAGCGGCCGGAGGCGTGGCCCTCGGCGCGGGTGTGGGACGTTTACCGCAGCAAACGCCGTCCGACCCAGCGGAACCGTTCGTGGCGCCGCCGCTGGAGGTGGTACGCATCGGCTACGTGGGGGTGGGCGGGATGGGCACCGCCCACGTGCGCAACCTCGTCCGTATTCCGGGCTGCGAGATAAGGGCCGTGTGTGACATCGTGCCGGAGCGAGTGGAGCGCGCCCAGCAGATCGTGGTCGACGCCGGTTTCCCGAAACCGGAAGGGTACGACCGGGGTCCGCACGACTTCATGCGCCTGTGCGAGCGCGACGACCTGGACCTCGTGTACACGGCCACCCCCTGGGAGTGGCACGTGCCCGTCTGTCTGGCTGCGATGGAGGCGGGGAAGCACGCGGCCACGGAGGTCCCCGCGGCGGTGACGCTGGAGGAGTGCTGGCAACTTGTGGAAACTTCCGAGAGAACCCGCCGCTGCTGCATCATGATGGAGAACTGCTGCTACGACCGGGAAGAGATGATGATCTTCAACATGGTGTACCACGGGCTGCTGGGCGAGGTGATTCATGGGGCGGCGGGTTACCTTCACGACCTGCGGAAGGTGAAGTTCAACTTCCCGGCCCGGGGTGAGGCCATCTGGCGGCTGGCGCACTCGATTCGCCGGAACGGCAACCTCTACCCCACCCACGGCCTGGGCCCAATTGCTCAAGTGATGGGCATCAACCGGGGCGACCAGTTTGACTACTTAGTTTCGATGAGCACCAAAGCGATGGGTTTGGCCGAGTACGCCGCCGAGGTATTCGGGCAGGATTCCCGCTGGGCGAAGATTCACTACTCACTCGGCGATGTCAACGTCACCCTCATTCGCACGAAGAAAGGGCGTACGATCACCCTCTACCACGACACCGACCTGCCGAGGCCCTACAGCCGCATCCACTTGGTGCAGGGCACGCGAGGAATCGCCCGGAAGTGGCCCGATCCCCGGCGGAAGAACGGACTACGGGGCTTCGTGTACATCGAGGGGAAGAGCCCGGAACACCATTGGGAACCGCTGGAGGACTACCGCGAGGAGTACGAGCATCCGCTGTGGAAAGATCTGGAAGAACGCTCGAAAGGAGCGGGCCACGGCGGAATGGACTACATCGAGGACTACCGGCTGATCAAGTGTCTGCGAGAAGGCGTTCCCCTCGACATGGACGTGTACGACGCGGCGGCCTGGAGCGCCATCTCCGAGCTGAGCGAGATCTCGGTGGCGAACCGCAGCAGACCTGTGGACGTGCCGGATTTCACTCGCGGAGCCTGGCAGCACAGGAAACCGTTGGGCATCCTGCGTGCCTGAAGTCGTTCAAGTGTTTCTCGACAGGGAGTCGGCGGAACTGGGTCTGGTGTTGGCCACCGGACCGCTTGCGCCACAGGATGGATGCGGCCGGGTACACGAGAGCTGGGAGCAGATGGGAGGCAATCATGAAATCGATGCGCTTGAGTACGTGCCTGCTCGTGATCGTCGTCGGTTTGGCTGGTTGTGGTAAGGTGTCGAAGGAAAAGAAAGAAGCCGGAGGTCCTGGTACGATGACAGGGACGCTGAGTGAGCTGGTGAAGGCTTTGCAGGGCAAAACCGATGTGCTGACGCTGAAAGCCGAGAAGGGCGGTGCGATCGTTCTGACCCCCACCTACGGGGCTCGCGTGATCGGAGCAGGGGTGGCCGGGTTGGAATCTGAGAACCGGTTGTGGGCCAATTCGCTCATTCTCAGTGAGGACTTCTGGAAACAGGAGCCGCGCGACTGGAATCTCGGCGGTGCGCGCACGTGGATTGCCCCGGAGGATCGCTTCTACCTGGACAAGCAGGGCAACTGGTTTGTGCCATCGCAGATGGACCCGGGTGAGTACACCATTATGCAGAGATCAGGCCGGACGGTGAGCTGCGCGAACGAGTTCGAGATCACGACTCGGGACGACGAGACTTACCACGTCAGGGTGACCCGCAAGGTCGAGCTACTGGGGGAATTGCCCGAGGAGTTCAGCGCTGTCCCGGCGGACGTGAAGTGGGTGTCGTTCCGCACGACCCACGAGCTCGAGAACCTGGGGCAAGACGTGATCGGGAAGGACGTGAAGCACATCGGTCTGTGGAGCCTCGATCAGGTGGTGGCGGGAGGCACGATGATCATCCCGATCAACCGCTCCGATAGGCCCGCCTACCGCGACTACTTCGAGCCGATCCCGCCGGAGAGAATCTCCGTGAGCGGGGAAGCCATCACGGTGAAGATCGACGGACAACGGAGGGGCAAGATCGGCATTGCTCCCTGGGCCGCCAAACCGATCCTGCTGCTGTACGAGCCGAAGAAAGACGGGCAGGCCGTCTTGTTCGTGAAACAATTCCCGGTCGATCCGGAGGGTGTGTACCTGGATCATCCTTGGGGCAAACCAAGCGAGTACGGCGATCCCGTTCAGATCTACAATGATTCCGGGGACATGGGTGGCTTTGCCGAGATGGAGTGCCACGGTCCGGCACAGGTGCTTGGTCCCGGCGAGAAGGAGTCCCTGGTGACCACACTCACGATCCTGGAGGGACCGGCCGAGGAACTGAAGACCCTGGGCGAGCATCTGACGGGGCTTGACTTCTCGACCCTGAAATTCTTCGAGTGAAAAAGGGCCGTAGCCTGAGTGAGGCGCCTTTGGCCGTAAGGATCGGCCCGCATCGCTGCGGAACCGTGCCACGTAGTGTCTGACCGCTCGTGAGGTGGTACGGGCTCAATCCGGTGGGATGGGTTTGGGCCATCCCACCGGGATTTCGCTCGCGGAGGGCCGGCGGTGCGGCGAACTCCGTGTGTTGGAGCGGAGAGTTCAGCACAGACTCCAGAGGCGGCCGTTGTGCAAGTGTGGCTCGTCCTGCCCTCAGCCGCGTGACTCTCGGAAGGATGGGCGGAGCAGTGGGAATCCGCACCGCCGGCGGTTCCCCTGGAGGCTACGGGCTCGACAGGTGCGGAGGGGAGGGCAGATGGAGGCACAAAAGCGACTATTACGCAGGAAAGGGGCGTGTTTGCTCGCACTCCTGTTAGTGATTTGCCTTCTGGGCGTAGCCGAGGGGAGCAACGCACGCGGAGCCCGAGGCGACCCAGCGTCGGCGTCGGCGAGCGACCAGATTCGGTTCGGCAAGAGGCGAACGATCGTGAGTGACGAGGAGAATCCTCCTTGCCCGGGCGCCGAGTGGGAGCGGCGCATTCTCGAGGTACTGGAGGAGCTGGAGGGGCTGCGGGGTTTCTTCAACGTTCCCGGGCGCGACGGCCGTCTGCTGCGGTTGCTGGTGGAAGCGGTGAACGCAAAGAAAGTGGTGGAAATCGGCACATCCAACGGGCTGTGAATTTGCATGGCCCTGCGAGCCACGGGGGGCCACCTGACCACTCACGAAATCGACCCCGACCGCGTGAGGCGGGCGCGGAGGAATTTTGAGAGAGCGGGTGTTTCGAACCTGGTCACAATCGTTGAGGGCGATGCGCACGAGACCGTCAAACACCTGAGAGGCCCGATTGACGTGGTATTCCTGGATGCAGACAAGGTCGGCTACCTGGGCTACCTTCACAAGCTGCTGCCTCTGGTGCGGAAAGGTGGACTGATCCTGGCCCACAACGTGAACTATCCCAGCCCCCGGGCCCCAGTTCATTGAGGCGATCACGTCGAATCCTGAGCTGGAAACACTCTTCCTCCACATGGATGGCCCGGGCATGTCGGTCTCGCTGAAGAAGCGCTGATGGCTCCTCGCTCGGCAGGCCACACCCGGGCTCCGATCAGAGAACTCTCCCTCTTCGACTCCGTCTGCATCCTGGTGGGCATCATTGTGGGGGCAGGCATCTTCGAGACGTCACCCACGGTAGCCGAATGCATTAGGGGGGCGAAGCGGCTGTGCTGGCCGTGTGGTTCGCAGGGGGGATGCTGGCCCTTTGCGGCGCCCTCTGCTACGCCGAACTGGCTTTTGCCTATCCCGCCGAAGGGGGTGATTACGTCTACCTCAGCCGCGCCTACGGTGGTCTGGTTGGCTACTTGTTCGGCTGGTCTCAACTTGCCATCGTTCGCCCCGGCGACATCGCTCTCATGGCCTTCGTTTTTGGACGCTACCTGGAGGTGCTCTACGCTCCTTTCACGGATGCGCGCGTCGCCTACGCTGCGCTCGCTGTCCTCACCCTCACGGGCGTCAACATTCTCGGCGTCAGGCAGGGCAAATGGACTCAGAATCTGCTCACTGTGGCGAAAGTGCTGGGTGTGGGACTGATCGTGCTCGCCGGCTTTCTGGGTGATGCGGCGCCCGGCTCGGGGAAGACCGGTTCACTGAGCACCTCCGGGCTGAAACTGGCCCTGATCCTCGTTCTTCTTACGTACGGCGGATGGAACGAGATGGCTTACGCTGCCGGCGAGGTGAAGCGCCCGGAGCGCAACATCGTGCGGGCTCTTTCTCTGGGTGCGCTAGTTGTGATGCTCCTGTACCTGTCGGTCAACGCGGCTTTTTTTCGAGCGCTCGGTTTTGCCGGCGTTTCCGGGTCGGAAGCGGTGGCCGTGGGCACAGTTGCGCGGCTTCTGCCAGCTTCGGCTTCGCGACTGGTGGCGGTGCTGATCTGCATTTCGGCGCTCGGCGCGGCGAACGGCCTCACGTTCACCGGGGCTAGGATCAGCTACGCTCTGGGAAGGGAGCACCCGGTGTTCGCTCCACTGGGGCGTTGGAGCGCGCGCTTGGGCACTCCAGCCAGGGCGCTGGCGATTCAGGGTTTCCTTTCCCTTCTAGTCATCGTGTTGGCTGGGAGCTTCATCAACGCGATTCTGTATTCTGCGCCGGTTGTCTGGGGCTTCTTTCTGGCAACGGCTGCCTCGGTTTTCGTCCTGCGGAAAAAGGATCGAGACTTGCCCCGGCCCTACCGGGTCCACGGGTACCCCGTCGTTCCGGCATTTTCGTGGCCTTTTGCGCATTCATGCTCTACGCGTCTCTAACGTACGCCCTGCACCAGCGGGTGTACACGCTCTCCGTGATGCTCGCGGTGTTTCTCGTTGGACTCCTGTTGTATCGCGTTGGGGGAGGGGACCGCACGGGATGGTGTCGGGGTTTCCAAACGGCGTGACAGGCCGCTGGGACTTCGAGGACGAGTGCAACCGTGCGCAGAAGACGATCCGGGGATTGCCTCTGACTGGCTCACGTGGAGAGTGAGACTGCGCTTTGCTTTTCCTAACTGGGTGATGAACCGGATTTCGGGCAATTGTGAGCTCGTGCCCGCTGTAGCCGGCGCCGGCAGAGAGGCGGGTCTGCGTACGGAGTTTTCCGCAGCACCGGTGCGTTGCGCGAGCCGTCCAGCCTCGCTCGTTCGACGATTTCGCACGAGCGATCCGGTGGCTGAAACTTTCGGGCTCCAATCACGTCAGAGGTGAAGGCTTGAGTAGCAACATGGGAGGAGGAAAATGACGACATCGGACGTGGAAGGCCCTCGGATGAAAGAAGAAATGGGGCTGGCTGGGCGACTGTACAACTTCTTCCTGGGTTCTACTAGCAGCGCTGCAGCTTCCCTGCGCGCCAGGGTTCGTTGGACCGATTGGTTTATGCCGATACTGGTCACTTTCGTGGTGACCGCCGCTGTGGGCCGGGTCACTCGCGACATCGTGGTCAGTGAGGTGAAAGAGCGCCTGCGCTCCAATCCGGTGCTGACTGAGGAACAGATTCAACAAGCCATCGACCGGATGGAACAGCAGCAGGAAAAGTGGTCTCGGCCCCACATGCAGGTGCTGGCCTATCTGATCTCCTTCGTGGTGGTGTTCGCCATCACCGCGATTGTGGGAGGGATCGTGCTGTTCATCACGAACGTCATTCTCGGAGGTGAGGCTCGCTACGTGCACGCCCTTTCCCTGGCTGCGTGGGGAAGCTGGTTGGTCCACATGGGCACGGGCGGCGGCGTGACGCTGATGGGTCTTTTCCCGGCCTTGGTGAAGACGCCGCTGATCCTGGCCAAGGGTTCCACCGACGTGACCACGAGTCTCGCCATCCTGTGGAGCGGCTCCAAAGCCTCTTTCGTGTATCAGCTTCTGAGCAAGGTGGATATCTTCAACATCTGGCTGCTTGCCGTCATGTCGGTCGGCATCGCCGTTCTGGCGAAGGTGGAGACGAAGCGCGCGGCCGTGTGGGTCGTCGGTCTGTGGGTGATCGTGGCGGTGCTCAGCGCGGCGGCTTCGGCATTCCTGCTGAAGATGCAGGGCATGGGTTGAGTTGAGCCGTCGACACCTCGATCCCCAGACGGTTGTGCTGGTAGCCAGGGAGCGAGCCGAAGAGCGTCCGAGGTCCACCGTCCCTCCGCTCGGCTCGAGCGCTGGGCCTGTTTGTCTCAGCCAAGCCCTGGGCGGAACGGTGACGTGAGCTGGCCTTGGGTGCGACAATCTTGAAGGATCGATCCAAGGCTTTTCGCCCGACGACGATCGGGGGAGAGGTGCGTTACGCGCTCGTCCTGCGTGCGGGCTCTCAGGGGTCGCCGCGTCGAGTTGTGGGTGTTCGCACAGGCGCGAGAGCGGCTCAGAAACCTTTGACGGGAAGAAAACGGTGGCAAAGGATTCCCGCGGGAAGAACCCAAAGGCGTCGGGCTGAACTGCGTCGAGCAGTGGGTGCTTCTCGGCGCTGCAGCCGTCGCTTCGGCTGGCGAGTCCTGCGCACGCTTGGTTCGTCTGGATCTCGGGCCGGCGTCGGTCACGGCTGGCAGAGCCCAGTAGACCGAATGTTGTCGGGGGCCTGGGTGTACAAAAGGATGCGGTATTTCGTCTTGGTTTGTTGGGCGGATACGGTTTGAACGGAAACAGGGAGGTCGGCCAACAATGCGGTTCAAGCTCATGTCGGCTGTGGCAGCGCTGTTGCTGGGGACGCTGCCGGTCTACGCCCAGACGGGGGACGTGTTTTCCCTCGAGGATTGCATCCAGCTTGCGCTTAAGAAGAACTCTCAGTTGCGCAATGCCTCTCGTCAGACGGACCTGGCCTCGACGAACGTGGTGACGGCTCGTTCGGGAGTCTTGCCGCGGATCAACTCTTCGTTTTCTCTGGGGAAGTACGTGTCGGGACCGCGGGTGCGCTTGATGGACGTGCCCGTGGGTTTTGATCCGATCACCCGGCGGGTGATCTACGAGCAGCGAGAGATCGTACAGTCCTCGGTGGAACGGAACAGTTACGGGGCACGGGTCAGTCTCACTTACAATCTATTCGATTTCGGCCGGAGCTGGTTTCGGATCTCCGAAGCGAAGGCCTCCGCGCTGGCGGTGAGCGACGAGTACGAAGCGACACGTCAGTCGGTCATTCTCACCGTGAAGCAACGCTACTTCGAACTTTTGAAGGCTCAAGAACTGGTGAAAGTGTACGAGATGGCCGTGGACGCCGCCGAGCGGCAGCTGGAGCGAACCGAGGCGATGTACGAACTCGGATCCGTGGCCCAGGCGGACGTGTACAAGGCCCGGGTGAATCTGGGACAGCAGCGGATCAATCTGATTAACCAGAGGAACATGGTCGAGATCGCGCGGGCCAACCTCAACGTGGCCATGGGTCGCGAGCCCACGGCTCCTCTGTTCATCATGGAGTACGAGGCTGCGGACGACAGTGTGTCGTACACACTTGAGGAAGCGGCCAGAATCGCACTGGAGCGCAATCCCGAGATTCAGGCGATGGAGAGCAGGTTGAGGGCCAGCAGGTTGGGGATCCGTGTGGCTCGGGCCAATTTCCTGCCGTCCTTCGGGCTTTCGGTCACGTATTCCCGCGACAACGAATTCCTGGACAAAGTGCTCACGACGCAGCTGGACAGGGACTACAGCGTGATCATGGGCGTGTCGATGAGCTTCAACCTGTTCAACGGCCTGGCGGACAAGGCGGAGCTGGATCGACAGTACACCAGTTACGCGATCGCGGAGGAGAACCTGAGGGAAACCAAGCGGAACGTTCTGGCGGAGGTCAGGCGCGCCTACCTCAACCTGAAAGCTTACCGGGAGATTGCCCGTCTGAACGAGGACAACCTCAAGTCGGCCGAGGAAGACCTGCGGCTGGCGGAGGAGCGCTACCGGCTTGGCTCGGGCACGTTGCTGGAAGTGATCGACGCGCAGGTGGCTCTGAACCGCGCGCGAGCCACGTACGTCAGTTCCCGGTACGATGCCCTCATCGCCCTGGCCCAGCTCCAGGCTGCGATGGGGATTCTGCGCCCCTGAAAGAGACGCGCGCGGACTCGGCGGGCGACGGATCCTCGGATCGGAGGGCGTCGGTTGCCTACTCGCGGAAAATCGGGCGAGGCGGTTGAAACTTTCGCGCGGTTCACCCGGTACAACGGGGCCATATGGGCCGACGGGTTGCGCAGTCGCCTCGATTGAGCGGTGAGAAGTTTTCGGGATTGATTCACAACGCAATGGGAGAGCGGTATGTCCCCACGCAAGCGGGTGTTCTTGATCATCGCCGCGGTTGTGATTCTCGCGATCATCGTGTTCGTCAATCTCAAGAAGCACAGCGGCGGATCCGTGGAAGTCACCGTGGAGGAGGTCAAGCGGGGTCGGATCACCCAGACGGTGTCCGGGACCGGCAAGGTCCAACCCGAGGTGGAAGTGAAGATCTCCGCTTTCGTGGCCGGGGAGATCAAGAAGATCTACGTCAAAGAAGGGGAGCACGTTCGGAAGGGTCAGGTGCTCGCGGAGCTGGACCGAGAACGCTACGTCGCGGCTGTGGACCGTGCGGAGTCGAATCTGCGCTCCGCGGAGGCCCAGCTCAAGAAGGCGCGGGCTGATTATCAGCGAGTCAAAGAGCTCTACGAGAAGAATCTCGCTTCGCAAGCTGAGCTCGAGAGCGCCGAAGCGAACTTGCTCCTGGCGCGGGGGCAACTGGAGCAGGCACAGGCGACGCTGCGAGAGGCGAAGGATGCTCTCAGCAAGACCCGGCTGGTCTCGCCGATTGACGGAGTGGTGACCCGTCTCAACAAAGAGGAGGGAGAGATCGCCCTCGGTTCCCAGTTCCAGGCCGACGTGATCATGACCGTGGCTGACCTGTCGAAGATGGAAGTTCTGGCCGAAATCGACGAGAACGACGTGGTGCTGGTTTCCGTTGGTGACCGTGCCCGGATCGAAGTGGACGCTCTCCCCGACACGGTGCTGGAGGGACGGGTGACTGAAATCGCACATTCCGCGACCACTCGAGGCCGCGGCACGGTGGAGGAAGTGACCAATTTCGAGGTGCGAGTGGCCGTCCTCACGAACCATCCGAAGCTTCGGCCGGGGATGTCGGCCACGGTGGACATCGAGACGGAAACCCACGACAGCACTCTGTACGTACCGATTCAGTGCGTGACTGCGCGCGAGGTTTCGGACTCGACCCTGCTGGCGCTGGCGGAGAAGCAGAGGAAGAAGTGGCGTCGGAGCCGCGGGGCAACACGGGATCAGACGGTTGCGGATTTCGTGGAAGAAGAGTCGGCGAGCGGCGGCGGACCCCAGGCATCTGAGAAGAACGTCGTAGAAGTCGTTTTCGTGGTCGAAGACGGCAAGGCGCGCATGGTCCCAGTACGAACCGGAATCAGCAGCGACACCGACATCGAGATTCTGAGCGGCCTGGAAGAGGGGCAGAAGATCGTGAGTGGCCCGTACAAGGTGTTGTCGCGGCAACTGCGGGACGGGATGAGGGTCAAGCTGCGCAAGGAGCGGACCAAACAGAAGGGCGAATCCGACTAGACGGGGTCCCGAGGGCTTTCGGAGGAATGGAACGCATGTTGATTGATCTTCGAGACGTGGTGAAGGTTTACGAAGTCGGACTGGTGAAAGTCGAAGCCCTGCGGGGGGTCAGTCTCCAGATCGACGAGAACGAGTACGTGGCCATCATGGGGCCCTCCGGGTCGGGGAAGTCCACGCTGATGAACATCCTGGGTTGCCTCGATACGCCGACGTCCGGGGAGTACTACCTCAAAGGGCAGAAGGTGAGCGACCTGCCGGACGACGCCCTGGCCGAGATCCGCAACAAGGAAATCGGCTTCGTGTTTCAGACTTTCAATCTGCTGCCCCGGGCCACGGCGCTACACAACGTCGAGTTGCCGCTCATCTACAACGGGACACCCGCGTCGCAGCGACGGCGAATGGCCATGGAAGCCCTTGAGCGGGTAGGACTGGCGGACCGTGTGCACCACCGACCTAACGAGCTCTCCGGGGGACAGAGGCAGCGGGTGGCCATCGCCCGGGCGCTGGTTAATCGGCCGTCCCTGATCCTCGCCGACGAACCCACCGGAAACCTGGACACGCGGACGGGCGAGGAGATCATGCAGATCTTCGAGGAGCTCTACCGGCAGGGGCACACGATCGTTCTGGTGACTCACGAGGAGTACATCGCCGAACACGCCAACCGGATCATTCGAATCCGCGACGGGCTCATCGAGCGCGATGAGCGCTCTCCGAAACGTGTGGGCGCCACAACCTGAGGCAGAACTGAATGGACGCAGTGAGAAGATTCTACCGGACGCTTGTGGCGCTGGGTGACGGCGCCCGAATCGCCCTGGAAGCATTGAGGGCTTACAAACTCCGCACCTTCTTGACCACACTCGGCATCGTGATCGGCGTTTCGACCGTGGTTACGATCGTCGCTCTGGTGCAGGGACTGAACCGCGCCTTCAGCCGGGAGATTGCCCAGCTGGGCACTTCGACGCTTTACATCCAGAAGTTCCCCTGGCTGATGACGGGCGGGGAATGGTGGCAGTACCGCAACCGAAAGAACATCACGATGAAGGAAGTGGAGGCCATTCGCCGCTACTCCCGCTACGCCGATGCCGTAGCGCCGACGGTGTACACTGTGCGGAACGTTAAGTACAGGGACCGGCAGCTCCGCGGCGCCCAGATTGTGGGAACTAATCAGGACTACCTGTACACGAGTAACGCTCTCCCCGACGTCGGCCGATTCCTGACGGACTTGGACGTCTCGCACCGTCGCCCTGTGTGCGTGATTGGGTGGGAAGTGGCGGACAAGCTGTTCGGCCTGGAAGACCCCATCGGCAAGCGCATCCACATTGGGGGACATCCGGTGCGCGTGGTCGGCGTGATGCAGAAGAAGGGGGAGATGTTCGGGTTCAACCTCGACACGTTCGTGGTGATCCCCATCGGGCTGTTCCACAAGCTCTTTGGGACGCATCGCTCCATCGACATTGAGGTGAAGGTCAAGGATCCGTCGGAGCTGGAGGATGCGAAGTACGAGCTGGAAGGCATTCTGCGACGCGTGCGCAAGGTTCCACCCGGCAAGAAGAACGATTTCGCGATCAACGAGCAGAGCATGCTGATGCGGGCCTACAGAAATCTCACCACCTCCCTTTGGGCTGTGGCCATCGGCGTGGGCTCGATCTCGCTCCTGGTCGGCGGCATCGGGATCATGAACATCCTTCTCGTGAGCGTGACGGAGCGCACCCGGGAGATCGGCATCCGCAAGGCGGTGGGCGCGCGGAATCGGGACATTTTGTGGCAGTTCCTGGTGGAGTCCATGATCATCGTGGCGCTGGGAGTGGCCATCGGCACGGCCCTGGCCGTCGTTCTGGCCAAACTCATCGCCAGCGCTACTCCTATTCCGGCGGCGATCACGCCCTGGGTGGTAGTTTTGGGAGTGATCTTTGTTCTGACGATTGGTCTCGTCTTTGGAATCTACCCGGCCAGCCGAGCGGCGCGGCTGAACCCAATCGAGTCGCTTCGGTACGAATGATGCCGTTGGGAGGAGGAGGACGGAGATCGATGGCGGCGAGACGTCGGGGCAAGTTCCTCTTGATGGGTCTGGTTGTTCTGCTGGCGCTGGGGTTGGCAGGCGGGTACCGGGCGTTCCTGTCGCCCCCGCGGCTTGAGCCGCTTCGTTGGGACGTGCAGGAAGCCGCACCTGCTCCGGAGATCGTGATGACGGCGCCGGATGACTCGCTGCTTATCGTCCTGCGCCGGGAATACGGGCTGGACAGCCTGCGGGCGGATGCGCCGGGCGACTACGAGCTCTTGCAGCGGATCGTGCACTGGACGCACCGACGCTGGCGGCACAGCGGGAGCCACACGCCTTCGCGGCCCGATCCGCTGACGATCCTCCGCGAGGCCGATGCAGGCGCGCGTTTCCGGTGTGTGGAGTACTCGATCGTGGCGGCCGCCTGCGCCACGGCCCTGGGCCTGCCGGCCCGGGTGCTGGCCCTGAAGCGACGAGACGTCGAAACGGCGGAGTCGGGTGCAGGGCACGTGGTGGTGGAGGTCTGGCTCCCGAGCTTGCGGAAATGGGTCTTCGCCGATCCGCAGTGGGATGCCATCCCGGAGCGCGAGGGTGTACCGCTGAATGCGGTGGAGTTTCGTAAGGCGCTGGAGGACGGTGCGAGAGGCCTCAGGATTCGCTCGGGGTCGCTCTCGTGGGTGTCCGGACGCTACTACCTGCGCTGGGTTGGCCCGTATCTGTTCTACTTCGATTTCGCGTTGGATCAACGGTTCTTCGTGGAGAGGTCGCGGAGAGTTCCCGGCCGTCTCATGCTGGTTCCCAAAGGTGCCAAGCGACCAACGGTTTTCCAGCGCAAGTACCCAATCGCCAACTGTACGTACATCAGCAATCCGGACGTGTTCTACCCGGCCATGAATGACAGTGGCTGTACGTCTACCCTTTCCGTGCGCACCTCGTAGGCGACAGGACGGTCGAAATGGTCATTGGTGAGTATTTCTCGGTCGCGTTCGCGACGATCAGGGCCAATAAGCTGCGCTCGTTCCTCACCCTCCTGGGCGTGGTCATTGGGGTGATGACCATCATCGCGATGCAGTCGCTGGTGGAGGGACTGAAACGAAACGTTGCGGAGCAGCTTCAGATTCTGGGCAACAACGTTTTTCAGGTGCAGAAGTACCCACCGATCCAGTTGGGCGGCGAGTCCTGGCGCAAGTACCGCAACCGCAAGAACCTCACGCCCGAGGAGGCCGACGCGATCCGCGAACGGGCCACGGCGGTCCGGGCCGTGTGCAGCAAAGCTTTCAAGGGCGGAGCGGTGATCCGTTTCGAGGACAAGAAGACGCTGCCCAACGTTTTGATCCTGGGCACGACTCCCGAATATCTGGAGACCGACGCGGCCGCTGTCAGCGAGGGCCGCTTCATCACGCAGACGGATGTCGATCGCAACAGGACGGTGGTGGTGCTGGGAATGGACGTGGTGGAGCGGCTTTTTCCATTCCGCGACCCCGTGGGCGAGACGGTCACCATCAATGGCTACAAGTTTCGGGTGATCGGGGTGCTGGAGCGGAAAGGGAGCATTTTCGGGCAAAGCCGGGACAATCGGGTGATCGTGCCTCTCGGCACATTCCTGAAGATCTGGGGGAGAAACCGTTCGATTTCCATCAGCGTGCAGGCGCGGAGTGCGGAATTGTACCAGGAGGCGCAGGAGCAAGTGATCGGCATCCTGCGCGCTGTTCGCAAGGTGCCCCCCTGGGGGGACAACGACTTCGAGATATTCTCCAATGAAACGCTGGTGCAAACGTTCGATAACCTCACGCGTTACGTCCGCTTGGCGGCCTACATCATCGCCTCGATCAGCCTGATCGTGGCCGGGGTAGGCATCATGAACATCATGCTCGTGTCCGTGATGGAACGCACACGAGAGATTGGTATCCGGATGGCGGTGGGGGCGAAACGCCGCCACATTCTTCTGCAGTTTCTGATCGAGGCAATCTTGCTCACCGAAGTCGGCGGAGCCATCGGAATCGTGCTGGGCATCGCGATCGGCGAGCTGGTGAGTCTTGCTACCCCCCTACCCGCAACCGTCCCCGTGTGGACCCTCTTTCTCGGCCTCGCCTTTTGCTCACTTGTGGGGCTTGTTTTCGGGGTGTACCCCGCCACCAAAGCGGCACGGCTCAATCCGATCGAAGCTCTGCGGTACGAATAGGTTTGCCGCGCGAGGGTTACTCGCCACGTATTCGAGAGGTGCCCGTTCCGTGGACCGGGCGAAGCACGTCGCAAGTCCGGACCGCGTACTGCGTGGAGGGCACATTCTAAGTGGGGGAGCGCCCGTTCCCATCCACGCGGCCTGCCGCCGCCTAGCCAGATCCCATCTCGGGGTGAGCGAAGGCGCGACCGTGATGCTGCTACGAGATGATCGTTGGACTGTACAAAAGGGTGTGTCCGGATAGAGATCATGGGCTCATTGCGCCGATGGGGGTGGGATTTCCCGGGACTCTCTTGAGGTGAGCGCTCCCCGTGGCCGCATCTGGTGCGAACAACCGTACCCCCTGAGAGCAAACGGCAGCCGCGGGTCAGAGCCGCGGCCGCCGTCTTGCTGTGTTACTTCCCCAGCTTGTACATCGCCCCAACCATGATGGCAAAGTAGTCAGCCCCATCAATGGCATATTTGATTTCCGCGAAGCCGTCAATGGTGGGTGAGAGGGGCATTTCCGCGCCACCAACCAGGTGAATGCCGATGTCGGTGTCCGTGTCGGATTCGCTGTAGCCCGGGAAGAGGCCAGGAACACCGGCGACCTCAACTTTGCTTCTGCCAAAGTTCAGGGCAAGACCGGCGCCCGCGTACGGTTTGATGTTGCCGGATGCCGGAAAGTAGTACTTGCCGACCGCCCCGACAGCGATCTCCGTGAAGGAAACTTCGGCGCCGGCGCCGCCGTATTTCTCTCCGTAGCTCTTGGACCAGAAATCCACGAACGCTCCCAGGGCGATCTGCGGAATCACGTGGCCGAGTTGCAGTTGCGCTCCGAAGCCAATCGTGTTGTCGATGGGATCTTCGGGCATGATGAGGCCGATCTTGGCTCCGACGGCATTCAGTCCGATTTGCGTCTGGGCCGAAGCACCAGCCACCGCAAACAGCAAAACCAATAGTGCTACTGCGAACCTACCCTTCATCGCTACGACCTCCCTTTTCTGGTACTTACCTTCAGTGAGTACGAAAAACTCCGACACAGGACGAAGCCCTCGGGAGCTTTGACACGCGAGCGTTGGAACCGGAGAATGTGCCCTCCTCGTGGCTGCCAGGAAACCTTTCCCCTTGATGCCCGGTTTTTCTGCAGTTGGTTCCGTTCTGAGCCTCAATCGCTCCCGATCGAATGCTGGAATCGGAGACCGGAGCTATCGAGAGGGATTGGAGCCCCCTGTGCGGCATTTCGTCCGGCTCCCACGTCAACGACGCGGAAGCATTCGCAACGTACACATTCGTTCCCTCAACTGCAACTTTTTTCTGGGACTTTTGCTCTTTTCCGATCCGTTTTGTTGTGTGGGTCACAGGATTGGGAGTTTCGGGTTTCGCAGGGCGCAAGTCCTCAGGAGGGTTCCGGCGTAGTTCACCCCTTGCGAGACCGCCTCGGTACTCCGATCCGGAGCGCTGCTGATTGCCTTCACTGCCACTCACGCCGGTTCCCCGGGAGGAAAATCGCCGGCGCACCAGGAGGACAGCGCGGTTTCAACGATCTGCCGCCAGGAGAGAAAACGTTGTGAGGTGTACGGTCGGCCCACTACCAGGGATTCGCCCAGAGATCTGGAGACCCCTGCTGAAACCGAACTCGATGCCGGCGGGCCGTAGCCGCGGGATCTCGCCTTCGCTGGTCGGTCAATTGGGGCTTTCAGAGGGAATCGGCGTTTGTCCCCACGGTCGATTCTGTGGCCAGCCCAGTGGCTCCAATGGGAGCGGATCCCTACGGCGACTTCCAGCCCAATTCTCCTTGAAAACCTTGGGCCGTTTGCCTACATTGGCCCCGCGAGGGGTGAGACGAAGGCACATGAAATGCCGGAGAAGCACGCGGGAGAGAAGCGCGACGAACAGTTGAGACTCTAAGGGTGAGATGCCGCTTTCGCTCGAGGAAAAGCTGAGACAGCTACGCCAGCTCGTGGAAAGCCGCCTTCGTGCTGTGGCAACAGCGAATCAACCGGAGTCCTTCTACGGGCCCGTTCGGTACACGCTCGAGGGTGGTGGGAAGCGGTTGCGTCCGGTACTGGTGCTTCTCACCGCGGAGGCGGTCGGCGGAGCGCTGGACGCGGCGCTACCCTGCGCCGTCGCGGTGGAATTGATGCACAATTTCACCCTCGTCCACGACGACATCATGGACAAAGACGAGTTGCGGCGCGGTCGGCCGACGGTGCACGTGGTTTGGGATCAGGACACGGCGATCCTGGCGGGGGACGGACTCCTGGCTCTGGCTTACCAGCAGCTGTTTCTCGCTCCAGCCGACAAGCTGCAGGAAATCGGCTCCACGTTCTCCGACGGCGTGATCGAGGTTTGCGAAGGTCAGGCACTCGACAAGGAGTTCGAGACGCAGCTTGAGGTCTCGCTCGATCAGTACATGGAGATGATCGAAAAGAAGACGGCACGTCTGTTCTCGACGGCGTGCAAAGTGGGCGCGCTGGCCGGGGGAGGCGAGCGAGCCTACGTGAATGCCCTGGCAGCCTACGGACGCTGGTTGGGCCTGGCTTTCCAGGTGCAGGATGATCTCCTCGACGTGCTCTCCGATGAGAAGACGTCCGGAAAACCCCGCGCTAGCGACATCCGTCGCCGCAAGAAGACCTTTCTTTTCGTCCACGCCCTGAGAAACGCGAACGCTTCGGATAGACAGTGGTTGCTGGACCTGTACGCCTCCGATTCGGTGCCCGCGGATGAAGTTGACCGAGTTGTGGAGCTCTTTCGCCGGAGCGGGGCTATCGCCGCGGCCGAGGAACTCGTGACGGATTTGATGGACAAAGCCCGGGCGGAGCTCCAGCATGTGCCGGCAAACGAGGCGGCAGGGTACTTGAGTGAACTCACGAGCGCCCTGACCGGCCGGAGAGCGTGAACGTTCGTTTCCCGCGGTGCTCGAATTGGTGCGTGATCCGGCTGGGGAGTTCGGCTCGGGACGCTAGGGGGTTGGAATGCGATTTTCTGCGACCGTTCAACGTGGAGCCTCTCGTCCGCCCGAAGTCGCAGGACCCCGGATCGGCGACACCGTGTGGATGCTTGCAGGGCCCGACTGGTGGCCATGGGTGCAAGCATCCGGACGGTGTGGTGCCCGGCGACCGGTTTGCTCCGCCGGAGGGGAATCGTCGGCGGAGCCCGTGTGTTGCATTGCTGGGACTTACGGCATTGCATTGGAACGGATCACGGGAGCGGTAGACCAGCAGACGAGAGGAAGGAGTGAGAGTGCGTTCGCTGATCCTGTGGCTTGTGGCGGTTCTGATCACCGTGTTCTCCGCAGTGTGGCAGAGGGCGACGGGTCCTGCCCATCCGTACCGGGGCGAAATCGAGATTGGTGGCCAGCGGGTTTCCTACAGCTTGCCGCGCTCGCACGCTGGCCCCGGAGATCAGGTGATTCGCGTCGAGGTGCCCGACACGGCCGTGACGGGCCGGCTCGTCTGGAGGCGCTATCCGACGTCCGATCCGTGGGCGCAACAAGAGATGCGCCGTAACGGCACCTACCTGGTGGGACAACTCCCCCACCAGCCGCCGGCGGGAAAGCTGGAGTACGAGATTCAGCTCCGTCACCAGGGTGAAACGGTGCTTCTTTCGGAGCGGCCGGTTGTGATTCGCTTCCGCGGCTACGTACCGGAGCCTGTTCTCGTGACTCACATCCTGGCGATGTTCTTGTTCATGCTGTTCGCCAACCGTTCCGGGCTCGAAGCACTGGCTGGCGCTGAGGCCGCGCGGCGCTACGGGTTGATCGCATTTGCACTTCTGGTCGTCGGTGGTTTCATTCTGGGCCCCATGGTCCAGAAGTTCGCGTTCGGCGAGTGGTGGACCGGTGTGCCCTACGGCTACGATCTCACGGACAACAAGACGCTCATCGCCGGGCTTGTGTGGCTGTGGGCCCTGTTGCGTTCACAAGGAGGGAGACCGGCGCGAGGAGCATTCCTTTTCGCAGCGGCGGTGACGCTGGTGGTTTTTCTCATCCCCCACAGTGTGTGCGGCTCCGAGCTGAAGTGGGAAGAACTGCCGGAAAGCAATCCCTGAGCGGGCAATCGTTAGCATGAGAGTGGGGAACCATCAGACGAACGGAGTGAGCGATGGTACGGAGAATTCTCGTTCCCGTGGATCCTTCCGAGTACACTGAGACGGCCATCGAGGTGGCGTGTCGGGTGGCGAAGGAGCAGAGTGCCGAGGTGACGGTCTTCGGCGTGGTGGATCGGCCGGGAATCGAGCGTGCGGAGGGAGGCGCGCCGGCAGGTGCGATCTACTACGCGGAGAAGGCGATCGAACACAGGATCGACGAGGCCCGGAAGACCATCATGGAGCTCTTCGCCAAATTCCGCACGATTTGCGAAAAGCACGGTGTACCACACCGCGAGCTTGAAGTCGAGAGCGATCCGGTGGACGCGCTGCTGGATGAATCCCGCTACCACGATCTGGTGGTGACGGGCCTGCGCTCTTCCCTCCACTTCGCGACCGAAGAAAAGCCAGAGAAGAATCTCGACGAGTTGCTTCACCACACGATCACTCCGATCCTGGCGGTGCCGAAGGAGCCACCTCCTCTTCGACGGGCCCTGATCTGCTACGACGGTAGCCTGCCCGCGGCTCGGAGTCTGCAGCGGTTTGCTCATCTGGCTTTCGTGCCGCAGATGGAAGTGAAGCTGTTGGTAGCCACCGAGCAAGAAGACAGGGGCCTACGCCTCCTCGAGCGCGCAGCCGAGTACCTGGCAGCCTACGGAGCTCGCTCGGTTGAGAAGGTCGTTGAGAAGGGGGATGTGAACGAAGTGGTACGACGCCACCTGGGCGAATCGGACGTGGTGGTTCTGGGAGTGCACAGCCGGGTGCCTGTGCTGGATTTTGTGGTGGGCAGCCTCACCAAGACCCTGATCCGCAGTGCCGAGGTGGCCCTGTTCATGTCGCAGTGACGGCCGGGGGCCCGTCGTGCCATTTCGCGGCGCAGCAGCTCGCTCGTAGCTGCTCCCAGTGCGGTTGGCTGAATGCGCCGAGATTCCGCCTCGGTTCGATCAGCACTTCTCGAAATTAGAAGGTTTGTGAAAAAGGCCCGAACCACCGAGACTCAGACCGCACAGAGGAAACACGGAG
>CAYXFI010000008.1:14362-35663 GCA_964464205.1 uncultured Cytophagia bacterium | reverse complement strand
CGCCTCCTTGATCGGGGCCGCTGCGTGCGTTGCGGCGCTCTTCGCCGGCCTCCGGAGGCACAGAACAGATCTCGCAACCATCTCGTCGTTACTGGCCCTCTGCGCAGCAACGGTGGTTTACACGCACGCGTACCAGACCCGGCTGGCGGAGGATCCACTAGCCCGAGCTTCCGAAACGGGCACGCGCGCTCTTCTCGTCGGCCGAGTGGCTGACGAACCCACCTGGTTCCGCGACGGCAGTCGACGCTTTCGCCTGAGAGTGCAAGCGTTTCTCACCGAGAATGGGGAACCGCACAAGAGCTCTTCGCTCATACTGGTCTCCGTACGCAAGTGGGTGAATGTCCCGGTTCACGCCGGGGACCAGCTCACCCTGCGGGGACGACTGGTACCGCTCCGACCGCGCCGAAACCCCGGCGATTTCGACCGCCGGCGCTACTGGCTGGCCCAGGGTGTAGTGGCGCGGCTGTGCGTCTCCGCCAATAAACAGGTGCTCAGTCGAGAGCCCGCACGAACGCTCCGGCCGATTTCCGATCCTTCCCCGGTGCTGCTGCGCGCGGCGGTCCGCAGACTCTACCAGCTCTTTCCCCTCCGCGAAGCAGGCCTTCTCGAGGGGCTGCTGCTCGGCCGTCGCGGCATGCTCGATCCAGCCCTTCGCGAGCAGTTCGCCGAGCTGGGCGTGGTCCACATCCTGGCCGTTTCGGGGCTGCATGTTGGCTACGTGATGGCCGGCCTGATGTTCCTGTTCTCTCTCCTCCGTGTGCCCAGGAGGCACCTGTGGCTGTTCACGCTGGTGGCTCTCGCGTTGTACGTCAAACTCACCGGATCAAAGCCTCCCGTCGTGAGGGCCAGTATCATGGCGGGAACTGTTCTGCTCGCCGAAGCCTTCCAAAAACGGTACGATCTCGTCAACGGTCTGGCCCTGGCCGCGGTCCTCATCCTGCTGAGCAATCCCCTGCAGCTGCACCAGGTCGGGTTCCTGTTGTCCTTTTCGGCCGTCCTCTCCATCGCCCTTGTGTACCCGAGAATTCGTCTTCTGCTACCGCGGGACAGCTCGACGAACAAAGTGACCCGCTGGGCGGCTGAACTCGCTTCCGTTTCCCTCGCGGCCCAGATCGGCACCCTCCCGCTCACGCTCCTCTACTTCGGGAAGATTCCAGTGTGGGCTACCCTAGCGAACCTTGTCGTCGTACCGGTGGCTGGGCTGGTCGTCGCTCTCGGATTCGTCACTCTGCTCATTCCGCACTTTGTGCCGGGAGTCACGGAGCTCTTCGCCACCGCCTGCTGGGCAGTTTTGATCCTTCTCGAAGAGTTCGTATCTTGGGCGGGTCGTTTGGGAGCGGGTTCTCTGGCGGTCGGGCCGCTCCCCGTGTGGCTCGTGGTAACGTCCTGGCTTCTGGCAGTCACGATCATACTGACGCCGCGCCGCACGGCGCTCCGTCTGGCTCTGCTCGGGGGCCTCGGTCTCGCTGCCGTCTTCGTGTCGACACGGGCCCTCGACACGAAACCGGACGCCGACGTGTTCTTCTTCGACGTGGGCCTCGGCGATGCTTCCCTGATCCGCTTCGGGAACGGCAAGGCGTTGCTCATTGATTCCGGTGAAGCCAAGGCCGGTTTCGACTGCGGTGAACGGATCGTCGTTCCCGCCCTGCGCAAGCTCGGTGTTCGTAGGCTCGACGCGGTTGTCATTTCGCACGGACACCAGGACCACGTGGGAGGGCTGCCGTCCGTCCTTCGGAACGTGCCCGTGGGCAGGATCTACTGGAACGGCCTTCCGTCCGATGCCCCAGGCTGGCGCGAAACCGTACGCTTGGCGGACAGTCTGGGCATCCCGTTGATCCGCCGCACCGCAGGCGACACCATCGGCGGTTTTGAGCCCCCGGTGCTTGCCGTCGTGGGACCACCTCGCGACGCGGACCCGGAGGACCTCAACAACGGCTCCCTGATGGTTCTGCTCCGCGTAAGGGGTCGTGCTCTGCTGTTCACGGGCGACGCCGAAAGGGCGGAAGAGGCTTCTCTGCGGAGATTCGCACCAGTGCTGGACGTGGACGTGCTGAAGGTAGGGCACCACGGCAGCGTCACTTCAACCGGTCCCGATCTGCTCCGCTGGGTCAAACCGGAACTGGCCGTGATCTCAGCGAGCCGATTCAATCGCTTCGGTTTCCCGTCGAAGCTCGTGCTGAGAAGGCTCCGGAAACGCGGCTGCCGCGTTTTGCAAACGGGCCGTGTGGGAGCCGTTCGCGCCCGAATCCGAAACGGGAGCGTGGAAATCGCGGGCTGGTGATTGGGCTCGAACGCAATCGCCCGACATTCGACTGCTGCCGTACGCGCTTCCACGCAGGCAGCGGAAACGGGACGGGCGAGTGGGCATCGCACAGCACGGGAGAACCGTGCGTTCCGCCCGGTGGCGTGCAGCGAGTGCGGTCCGCGTTGACTCGTTTGACACGGGTGCGGCATACTGCTGAGGCTAGCCCACGCACGTCTGGGAACCTTGTGAAAAACTCCGAAACCCGGGTAACCGCGGAGCCACGGGCACCTCACGGAGTGCGTCGAACGAGCAACCCTGTTGGCAACGCCCCCAAAACTCAGCCGCCCTGCTCGAACTCTTACACGTTGGAGGGAGGACTGCGTCCTTGGTTTGTTTCAAGCAGCTCCGGTCTAACGCCCCAGATGAAGTTCCGTGCGAACAATGGGCCCTCGGAGGCATTCGCGCTCGTTCACCGTCCTCTGTGGTATCCTCGGTGCTCTCCGTGCCTGGGTGGTGAGGAGTTGTTCTTCCACAGGGCTCTTCGTGTTTCAACCTGACGCAGCCCCAAGCGGAGGAGTGCGCCTGGGCCGCCGAACGCACGTTCCTGTCGGACGTAGAATCGTTCGAGGACCTGCAGCGGTTCATCTGGACTGGATGGTACGGATGGACAGCTTCCACATCGCAACCCGTAGCTCTTTCGCGGACAGTGCCGGAGGAAGGTGCCGTGTAGTCTTGACGCCCGGCAGCGAGTGGAGAGCTCCAGGTTACGTCCGCAGGGCCTCGGTGGTCGTGCCGGTTGCGGACGCCGATACGAGTCTCCGGAGTGACCGAGTGTAATGAGCGCCGAAACCCAAAATCAACCCCCGGACCCGCGGGAACGCGAGCGCCTGCTCGCTCTGTCGGCTTTCGAGCGCCCCTTCTGGGAACGGGACCTGTTGGTGGCCGGCGTGGACGAAGCCGGACGTGGGCCGTTGGCCGGTCCCGTGGTCGCGGCGGCCGTGGTCCTGCCAGCAGAACCGCTCATCCTGCATGTGGACGACTCCAAACGGCTGAAGCCCGAGGAACGGGAAGAGCTGTACGAGCAAATTCGCGAGCGCGCCCTCGCTCTGTCCGTGGGCCAGGCAAGTCCGGCCGAAATCGACCGACTGAACATCCTCCGAGCCTCGCATCTCGCCATGCGCCGCGCGCTCCAAAGCCTGCGGGTCCGACCAGCCCACGTCTTCGTCGACGGCCCTCCGGTTCCCGATCTGGGTTTCCCGCAAACCGCCCTCTACGACGGCGACCACCGCTGCTACTCGGTGGCGGCAGCTTCCATTGTGGCCAAGGTCGTCCGGGACCGGATCATGCTGGATCTGGACCACGCCTATCCAGGGTACGGCTTCGCTCGTCACAAAGGCTACCCGACCCGGGAACACGTGGAGGCGCTGAGACGGCTGGGCCCGAGCCCGGTGCACCGGAGGTCTTTCCACGTGCCGGACTACGCCCCGCGTCGCTGACGCGCAGGGGCTGAGTTTCGCCGCAGACCCGTCCGATAGATTCGAAGCTGTCTGGATTCGCTCAGGGTATTAGCGTGACTCGCCAGAGCAAAATTCGGGGACAAAAGGGGGAAGAACAGGCCGTCCGTTTCCTCCGAAGCCAGGGCATGGAAATCCTCGACCGGAACGTGAGGGTCGGTCACGGGGAACTCGACATCGTCGCGCGCGACGGCGACACCCTGGTGTTCGTCGAAGTGAAAACCGCGGCGGGGAGCGACTTCGGCCCGCCCGAAACCTGGATCACCCCCCGGAAAATGCGCGCCCTCATCGCGAGTGCGCAACGCTACCTCTTCGAGAAAGGACTGGAAGATTGCAGCTGCCGCTTCGATCTGGTGGCTGTCGAGCTCGGGCCGACTTCCACTCGGGTCCGTCATTTCAAAGACGCCTGGCAAGTCGACCCGGACGAACTGTATCCCGACCCGGACTGATACCTCGCCATCCCGCAGGGTCCAGCTCCAGCCCGATGCCCTCCGGACAGAAGGGAATGATCGCTCGTTCCCGCCCGTCCTCATCCAGCGCACACCGGATGGGGCGGAAAGACGCCGGGATCGGGAACGGCCACCGGGGAACCGGCTTCGCGTGCCCGAGGCCCCCAATCACGCAACCAGCGTAGCTGCCCAGCTACCGCACCCATTCTTCCGCCCCGCGAGCCCTCCGTCGAACCAAGCTGGCGATTTGGATTTTCCGCGCCCGCTTGCTACTTTGTGCGCGACGTGCAAGGAGGGACAACCCCGAGGCACCAACTTTGCAAACGTGCCCGTGGCCCTCGTGCTCTGCACTGACAGACCTCTTCACAACCGCACCAGGAGGCAAGGAATGACACTCGCGAAGCGCTACTCCGCTCTGCTCACGGCTGCGGTGGCGTGTTGCGTCTTCGGGGCGCAACGAGTCAGCGCAGCTTCGTCGCATTCCATCGAACTACGTTTCGACCCGCAGACCGTTCAGATCGAGCGCATTGGCGACTACGAACGGGTTTTCCTCCCAGGGTTGGAGATCGTAGCGCATCCCGGCGAGCCATCGCTACCCGTGCGGGTGCTTCGAGTGCTCGTCGACGGGCGATGGGACTCGGTTTCCGTCGAAGCCCAGTTGGGCGCCTGGCACAAGTTCGGGCCGGGGCACAGGATCCTGCCCCGCCAGCAGCCGCAGATCCTGTCGTTCAGCCACGGGCAACCCACCGAGGCGGAGCTGCGTGCGGGAAACCCCGAGATCTACGAGAGCGACTCTCCGTTCCCGGCTCCCGCCGCCCGGTGTGTGGAAAGCAAACCGATCGGCGAGAAAACTCTCCTGACCCTCTGGGCCTGCCCTTTCCAGTACGTTCCTAAGACTGGAGAGCTGCGACTGGCCCAGGAGGTGAACCTACGACTCCGCGCCGAAGTGCGGGACCAGAAGACCAGCACCGCGGCGGATCAGGGATCGCGCTGGACCGAGCTACTCCCTATCGTGGACTATGATTTCACGGGTGGGCGCGACCTCTCCGCGGAAATGGGAATCCCGTCGCCCCTGCCCGCCGCTGAATACGTGGTCGTGACCCAGCGCAGCTTTCTGGCTGCCTTTGAACCCCTCATCCGGTGGAAGAACGAAAAGGGGATCACAGCCCGCGCTGTCTCCACCGAGTGGATCTACCGGAACTTCACCGGAGCCGATCCCCAGGAGAAAATCCGGAGTTTCCTCAAGTTCGCTAGCCGGGAGTGGGGCACTCGCTGGGCTTTGCTTGGCGGCGACACATTTCCCCTTTACCATCGTTGCGCCTTCGCGATGGACTGCGAGGCAAACTACGCTCCGGGTGAGAACGACATTCCCTGCGACCTCTACTTCGCGGATCTGGACGGCGATTGGAACGCCGACGGCGACAGCATCTACGGCGAGGTTGCGGACGAAGTGGACGGCTACTCCGACGTGTACGTCGGTAGAGCGCCCGTGCAGTCCATTGCCGAGGTAGAGACCTTTGTGCGGAAGACGCTCGCGTACGAGCGCGCCGCCAAGTCGGACTACCAGCTACGTATCCTTTTTCTCGGCGAGATCTTGTGGAGGAACCCCTACACCGACTCCGGCGAAGGCAAGAATCTGATTGACCTGCTCTACGTGCCTCCGCGCTTTGACCCCATCACCAAGCTCTACGAGTCGCTCGGCAATGAAAGCGTCAGCTCCGTCGTCCAGGCGATGAACCAAGGGTACAACCTGGTCAATCACGACGGGCACGCCTGGCACACCGTCATGGGGGTGGGCGAGGGATACCTGCGGAAGTCGGACGCGCGGAACCTGAGGAACGGCGACAGGCTGTTCCTCCTCTACTCCATCGGCTGCTGGCCCGCGGCCTTCGATTACGAGTGCATCGCGGAAGAATTCGTCAACAATCCGGACGGCGGCGCCTTCGCCTTCATCGGGAATTCCCGCTACGGGTGGGGGTCTCCTGGGAACCCACACTTCGGCTACTCGGATCGCTTCGACCAGCAATTCTACCGCTTCGTGTTCCACGAGCACGTGCATCAGGTAGGGCGCGCGTTGGCCCTGGCCAAAGCGTACTACGTGCCCTTCGCAAGGCAGGAAAACGTCTACCGCTGGTGCGAGTACGAAATCAACTTGCTCGGCGATCCCGAGGTCCCTCTCTGGACGGACACACCTCGGGAACTCGTTGTGGAACACGCGGACACGCTGGCGGCCGGGGCCCCGCTCTTCTCCGTGCTCGTACGAAGCGACGGCGCCCCCATTCCCGGAGCGCGGGTCGCTCTCTCGCAGAACGGTGTGCTGAAAGGCAGAAGCTTTACGGATGCAGCCGGCTTCGCCACGGTGCGAGCCGATTCGGTGGAACCCGGCACACCCGCCAGGCTCGTCGTGACCGGTCCAAACCTCAAGCCCTACGTAGCATCCCTCGTCGTAGAGGCCGCAGACGCCTACCTCGTCCTCTCCGGCCGGAAGATTGAGGATGCACATCCCGACGACGCGTTGAACCCGGGAACCACGGCCTCGCTCCTCTTTCAGGTCAAGAACGTCGGTTCCTCACCGAGCTCTGGCGGGATCGCCCAACTCTTCCCACGGCAGGACTGGACGCAGATCCGCACGGACACGGCGTCGCTCCCTGTCCTGTCGCCCGGCGACAGCGCCTGGGTCGGTCCATTCGAGCTCGACGTGGACACCACCGCCACCGATGGCGATGCGGCTCGGTTCACCCTGGCGCTGCCGACGGACTCCCTGCAAGTGGCGCTGCCCGTCGGAGAACCTCGCCTCTTCTGCCGCCTCCTCGGTCTTGAAGATACCCCGGGGGGTGGCGAGGGCGTGCTCGAGCCCGGCGAAGCCGCCTGGCTCCACCTCGCCGTGTACAACGGCGGGCTGGGCTCCGCGGATTCTCTCCGCATCTACGCGGGATCCCTCTCGCCGCACCTTACCGTGCTTTCACCGGAAGTGCGTGCGGGGAATGCGCCACCCGGGGACAGCCTTCGCGTGGCCTTGCAGGTCGAACTCGCCAGCTCAGCGGAGCCCGTGGGTTTCCACCCGGTGTGGATCCGACTAGAAGCTTGGGATGGCGGATACACGCGGCTAGACACCCTGCTAATCACTGCCGGCAGAACCGGCTTCAGGGACGATTGCGAGAGCTTCGCCGGGTGGGACTCATCGCGGAGCAATCTCGGCGCCCCAGGCTGGACGATCTCGCAGTATCGTGTTCACTCCGGCGAGTCGTCGTTCTACTGCGGCGACCCGGAGCAGCACAGCTACGTGACCAACCAGCACGATTCGCTCGTCACCCGTCCCTTCGTGGTCGGTCAGCGGGCGTATCTCAGTTTCTGGTGCTGGTTCGACGTGGCCATCTACGGCGTCGACGGGCTGTACGTGCGCGTCGAAAGTCCCGAGGGCTGGCGCACGCTCGATTTCATCGGCAGTGGCGGCGCGCTGGGCCCCGCCCTGATGGGCAACGACTGGCTCGAGTACCGCTACGATTTGAGTTTCCTATCACCGGGCACGACCACGCGCCTGTGCTTCAAATTCGTCAGCGATGGCGACACGCAGGCGGAGGGAGTCTACATCGACGACGTCCGAGTGGCCTCGCCCGTTGAAAGGTACGTGACCGGTGTTCCCGGCAAGCCACAAGCTGATCTGCCGCGGCGCTTCGCGCTCCGTCCTCCGTATCCTAATCCCTTCAACAGCTCCGTCCGGATCGAATACGAGCTGCCCGAAGCGACGTCCGTGGAAGTGTCGATCTACGACGCTCTGGGGCGCCAGGTACGGGGATTCCGCCTCGGCAGGCAAAGCCCGGGTATTCACCGCGTGCAGTGGGACGGCAACACGGACTTCGGCGTTCCGGTTCCCTCCGGCGTCTACCTGGTCCGTCTCCGCACTCGGTTCGGCGTGGCCACGAAGAAACTGCTGCTCCTGCGCTAGAAGGCCCGGCGCGGGGTCGATACTCCCGGCCCCGCGCCTGCTACCCCCTGGGTGCTTAGGCCGCCGACCTGCGCCATACCCACAGGGCCGAACGCCTTCGCGGAGGATCCCGACCCGTTGGGTTCAGGTCGCTTGTCCCGCCGGCTAACCACCAGCTTTCCCTTGCTTTTTCTCCGACCCGGCCGTAACTTTTCGCGGTCGTCGGTGACACAAAAGCCAACGGGGCTCCATGCAGAGCAATCCGCCCGCCAATATCGAGGATCTTCAGCGCATCGCGCACGCCTACCGTCCCAGTATCATTCTGCTCGCCGCCAACCAGCTCGGCATCTTTCGAACCCTTCGAGGCCGGAGCCTCTCCGCGGACGAGCTTGCGGCCAGGCTCGGGATCGACCTCCGCGGCACCCGCATTCTGCTCGACGCTCTCGCGAGCCTCGGCATTCTCACGAAACGCGGTTCCATGTACAGCAATGCTCCGGTCACGGAGCTTCACCTCGCCGATGAATCGAGCGAGCACTACCTCGGAAATTGGCTGTCCCACCAGTACCGGCTACTGCGGCGGTGGGTGCAGCTCGAGCAGGTGGTGCGCTCGGGTAAGCCGGCTCGCGAGCGCGAGAGCCGCGATTTCCGATGTTTCCAGCTCGCCATGCGGGATAGCGGTCGACGCGGCGCAGAGCTGCTCACCTCCCATTTCGATTTCTCCCCGTACCGGCGTTTGCTCGACGTCGGGGGAGGACCCGGGTCCTACTCCATCCAGGCTTGTCGCCAGAACCCCGAATTGAGAGCCGTCGTGTTCGACCTTCCCGAAGCTCGGGGACTGGCCGAATCCAACATCCGACTTGCCGGACTTGAGGATCGCATCACCTTCCTCTCTGGCGACTACTTTTCCGACGACCTCGGCGGGCCCTACGACGTTGTTCTGCTTTCCAACGTCATCCACAGTCTCAGTCCGGAGGAGACGGCTCAGCTCCTTGCCCGATGCCATCAGGTCCTCCAGCCAGGAGGCGTGATACTCATCCGCGACTTCTTCCTACTAGACGAAGAGGGAATTCACCCCGTCGCGGCGGCTCTTTTCTCCGTGAACATGCTGGTGAATACGGAGCGCGGCCGCTCGTACACGTGGGATGAGACCGAGGATCTGCTCCGCCGCTCGGGCTTTGTCGTGAGGGGCCGTCGCGTGCTGGACACTGATCGAAGCGTGGGCCTCATTGTGGGGGCGAAGCCATGAGCCCCGACCTCCCGGACCCCCGTGGGACTTCCGATCCACTCAAAGGTGCGGGTCGGCAAACCGCACCCTACCAGCGCTGGAGAAAATTGGCACTGGGAGGCATCTGCTCCGCTTACCACTGCCCACAAGCCGATTGCGACCTTTTACTCCGTTCGCCGGGATACGCGGCCGGCTTCGGCTGATCCTGGCTGTGCGCTCCGTCCTTTCCCATTTCGCTGAGCCGGACCGAACCAAGCCAAGGGAGATCGTCGGCATGAGCTTTGTCAACAATTTGATCGCAGGAGCGCTCCCCTTCGTACCGAAGCCGATCGTTCAGTACTTTTCCAGACGCTACATCGCGGGGGAAGCGTTGGAAGACGCCGTGCGCGCGGTTCGCGAGCTCAACCAGCAGGGCGCTCTGGCCACCATCGACGTTCTGGGCGAGCACGTGGACGACCCGGCACAAGCGGAAGAAGCCGTGCAGGCGTACGAAAGCGTGCTCGAGGCCATTGAGGCGGAAAAGCTCCAGTCCAATATTTCCATCAAACCCACTCAATTGGGCCTTCAGATAGACTACGGGCTGTGCCGGGCCAACATCCACAGAATCGTAGCGAAAGCCGCCTCGCTGGGCAACTTCGTCCGAATTGACATGGAGGACTCCACCTGCACCAGCAACACGATCCGACTGTACCGCGAGCTCCGACGCGAGTTTGACAACGTGGGGCTGGTGCTTCAGGCCTACTTGAGGCGATCGGTGAAAGACGTCGAGGATCTGATGGACTTGAGCCCCAATGTGCGGGTCTGCAAAGGCATCTACGTAGAACCCCGGGAAATCGCCTACAAGGACGGAGAAATCATCAACAAGAACTTCACCCTTCTGACGGAGGTGCTGCTCCGTAACGGCGCCTACGTGGGCATCGCGACTCACGACGAAAGGCTCGTCTGGGAAGGGTATCGTCTGGTGCGGGAACTCGGGCTCAAGCGAGACCAGTACGAATTCCAAATGCTACTCGGGGTGGATCCCCAGCTACGCCGCATCATCATCCGCGATGGCCACAAGATGAGGGTGTACGTCCCGTTCGGGAAGGAATGGTACGCCTACTCGCTGCGCAGGCTGCGGGAGAATCCGCAAATCGCAGGGTACGTCCTCAGAGCGCTCTTCAAGCGAGAGCGGGGCGGTGAGTTCACCGACCACGGCGGACTGACCACTGCCCCGACGCAACCCGGTAGCTCCGAATCCGGAACCTGAAGGAGACCTCAGGAGTAGGAAAACCCGCGTGAGCCTGGACGGTTCAGAGGATGAGGGTCGGGACGGATTGGAGCAACGGAGGGACGGCCATGAAAAAGCGGATCGCTCTGAAGATCCTCAAAAACCGAGACCGACTGCGCTACAAACCGAGCCAGATCGAAGAAGCCATGAAAGTGGCTGCCCGATACGGGATCCGGGTGGAAGAAGCGGAGCAATCCGCCCCCTCCGGCGAAGATCAAGCAGAGGCAAAAGAAGACGCGTAGGGGCCGCAGAACGGGCGAAGAGCAACTTTCGCTCTGAATTTCAAGTGCCCCGTTGGACTTGCCAGTGAGAAGGCGCGGTTGCACCTCTCGAGGGGGTGTGACCGCGCGTTCCCAGCAAGGGCGAGCGGTGATGTCCAATGACCCGGATCTGGTTTTTCCGACTCTGTCGTACGTACGTTTCTCCGTCACCTCATGTCCCGGCGAATCTCCCAGCAGCCCTCTGAGGTCGTAGACCACATGAACGAACCAGCAGCTTCCCCTGATGACCGACCCACGGAAGCGGCGCTTCCCACCCTGGATGATGTGGAGTCCGTTCGCGAGCTCATCGCACCCCACATCTGGCGAACTCCCACCGTTGAGGTCCAGGCCTCGCCGCCGCTCTACCTGAAAATGGAATGCTGGCAGCGCACGGGCAGCTTCAAGATCAGGGGTGCTCTGGCCAGGACTCTCTCGCTCTCTCCGCAGGAGCTGCGCCTCGGCGTGGCAACTGCTTCGGCTGGCAACCACGGCCTCGGGGTCGCCGAGGCCGCCCGGATCGCCGGCGTTCCCTGCCACGTGTTCGTGCCCACTACCGTCTCGCCCGCCAAGCTGAACGCCCTGAAGGAGTACGACGTCCGAATCCACGTCCACGGGAGGGACTACGATGAGTGCGAAGAGGTAGCGAGACGCTGGGCGACCCAAAGCGGGGTGGGCTTCATTCACGCCTTCGACGACCCCCAGGTCATCGCGGGGCAGGGCACCCTCGCGCTCGAGCTTCTCGAGCAGGTCGAGGAGCTACACACCGTGTACGTGCCGGTGGGCGGCGGAGGATTGATCGCAGGGGTAGCGCGTGTGCTCAAATCGCTGCGTCCCGACATCCGCGTCATCGGGGTGCAACCGGAAGCTTCGCCGGCCATGGTTCGCTCACTGGAGGCAAGGAGGGTCGTGGAAGCGCCCTTCACCACCACCATCGCCGACGGACTGGCCGGGCGTTTCGTGAGCCCCCGCACCCTCCGGGCCTGCCAGCTCTGGGTTGACGAGTTCGTCCTGGTGTCCGAAAGCCAGATTCGCCGAGCGCTGCGGTGGCTGGCAGATACCGTGCACACCATCGCCGAAGGCTCGGCCGTGGTGGGAATTGCGGCAGCTCTGAGCCAGAGCGATTCAAGCCCCGCCGCCACCATCGTGACTGGCAGGAACATCGACACAGACCTGTTTCTGAACTCGCTGACCTCGGGAGGTGAACGATGGGCGAACCCAAAACCACGCTGAAAGTGAACGGCCAGGATGTGCCGCTGAACGAGTTCGTGAATCGCTTTTTCGGGAATGTGCTGTACGGCATGGTGCAGAGCCTGAAAGGCGTGGAGAAACCGGAGGTTGTCGAGCTCAAAGTGGAATTTGAGGCGGACACCTATTGAACTCCAGTCAGCGGGAACGGGGACACGAGGGCGGCGGTCGAGTGACCCGCTACCCGAATCGGGCCCACCGCCATCACCGGGCAGGCCCTCAGCAGGAGTGAAGCTGATGGGTAGCGGATGCGATCTTTCCGGTCGAAACGGAGACCCAAAGCGTCGACCCTCTGCTGAGCAGATGCGGAGACGTGAGCAGTTTGCAGTCAAGAGGCGGTGAGGGCCGCGTTACCTGGAACGGCCACGCCGGATCGACTCCTCGGGTGCACGCGGCAAACACCGGCGTTGTCCAAAAGCCGACACAGAACACAGGGCTCGCCCGAAAACTAGCAGCCGTGGAAGGAACAGCTCCAAAGGCTGTGCCTGGATCCGCCGAGGATATCAGCCCGGGGCAAGACGCTGGAGAAAGCGCGGATTTTCAGAGGTTGCGTGAGACAGCAAACGCCCAACTACTACGGTGGCATTGCCCGCTGAGCGCCTGTCCCCGTTCGGCAGCGACCGTTTCGCCTCCCCGGTTTTTCACTGAGCTCTCTGAGTGGCCGCGGTTGGGGCCTACATCCCACGACCTCCGCAGTGTGTTGCCATTTTCCGACTGAAGTGCATGGGAGGTAAGAAATGGAGTTGAGTCGAAAAGAATTCCTTGAAACTCTCGGATTGGGAGCGCTCGGTGGCGGGGCTCTGAGCGCCCTCGCTCTGTCCGGTTGCTCCAGCCCCCAGGAGCAGCAGTCGGTGGGGTTCGAGCTCCGCTACAAGCCAATCCGACTCAACCTCAAACACGCCTGGACGCTGAGCCGCAACACGAGCACGTACAAGGACAACGTGTTCGTGGAGCTCGAGTGCGACGGGATCGTCGGCCTGGGTGAAGCAGCGCACAACGTCCGCTACCACGAGACCCTGGAGAGTACCACAGCCACGCTCGAGAAGGCCCGTCCCCTCCTGGCGCGCGCGAACCCGTGGCATTTCGTCGACGCACAGCAGGAAATCTTCCAGCTTGTCGAGGGCCAGAATGCGGCCAAAGCTGCCCTCGACACGGCGATCTTGGACTGGATCGGGAAAAAGCTCGGGCTGCCACTCTACAAGCTCTGGGGCCTCGACCCGAAAAAGGCTCCCCAGACCACCTTTTCCATCGGGATCGACACACCCGAGGTGATCAAACAGAAAGTGCGTGAGGCAGCTCCGTACCCCATTCTGAAAATCAAAATGGGGAAGGGCAATGACGAAGAGATCATCCGCGCCGTACGCGAGGTGACGGACAAACCCCTGCGCGTGGACGTCAACGAAGGGTGGAAGTCGAAGGAGGAAGCGATTCGAAAGATCGAGTGGCTCGCCAAGAATGGTGTGGAGTTCGTCGAACAGCCCATGCCCGTGGACATGTTCGAAGAGACCGCGTGGGTTCGGGAGCGGTCTCCCCTCCCCATCATTGCCGACGAATCAGTGAAGACCTCAGCCGACATCCCGAAACTGGCCGAAGCTTTCGACGGAGTGAACATCAAAGTGGACAAGGCCGGTGGGCTGCAGGAGGCTTACCGGGCCATCTGGATGGCCAAAGCGGTGGGTCTGAAGACGATGCTCGGCTGCATGATCGCGAGCGGTTTGTCCATCACGGCCGCTGCGCACCTCTCGCCCCTGGTCGACTACGCCGATCTCGACGGCAACCTCCTGATCGCCAACGATCCGTACGAGGGCGTCCAGGTGAACGATGGCTGGCTGATCCTGCCAGACCGGCCGGGCATTGGGGTCAGACGGCGCGGCTGAGACCAAAAACAGGGAGCCAATCATGAACCGACGGGCGCGTACATGCGGCCTGCTCATCGTCCTGTTTCTGGCCATCGGGGGCACATTCGTGGCTCCACGGGCCTGGGCGCGGGCAGGGTTGTTGATCGTGGCTCACGGGGCACCGAGCGAAAGCTGGTGCAAGCCCGTCGCGGAACTGGCGGGGAAGGTAGAAGACGTCCTCGAGAGCAACGGTCCCTCGCCATTCCCGAAAGTAACGGTGGGGTTCCTGGAATTCGCCCATCCGACGGTCGCGGAGGCCATCCGTGAGCTCGAGGACGACGGGGCCGACACCGTGTTCGTACTCCCATTGTTCGTGGCACCCTCGGCACACACGATCTGCGATCTGCCGAACGTACTGGGAATTGCCGCCCACCCGCACGTCCTCCGTCAGTTGCGGCAAGAGGGCGCGGAGGTGGCCCATCCCCGGGCTCGTGTGCTCGTGGGACCCACCCTGGCCTACGGGTCATTTCTCGATCGGGCTTTGACCCGGCAGGCGCAGCTCCTGTCCACCAAGCCCGATTCGGAGGCCGTCGTCATTCTGGCCCACGGCGACCCAGAGTTTGAGCCGATCTGGCGGCAACTCGGGCGGCGGATTGGCGCTTCCATCTGTGGCGGCACCGGGATCAGCTGGTTCGACGTGGCATTCATCGAAGCCGGCCAGACGTTCCTTCAAAACGGCCTTCCCGCCATCGAACGCGCCGCGGAAAACCGTTCCCGCGTGCTGGTCCTCAACCTCTTCGTGAACCTGACCGCCCGGAAGTTGGCGAAGCGTTACAGTTCCCAGCTCCACGAACGCGGACTCGAAGACGGCGCTCCGACGGTACGCTACTCCGACCAACCGCTGGTGCTCGACCCCGACTTGCCCCGCTGGATCGCCACGGTGGCGCGGGAAATGTGGGCCGCGACGCACCGGACCAGGAGGGCTGCGAAAGAGTAGCCCACCACTGAGACACGAAGAGCACGGAGGACTTCGCAGAGAGAGCTGATAAAGGCAATGCCTCCGCCAGTATGTTGCTCACGTGGAACCCCATTCGGGACGTGGGAACGCACTGGACCGGAAAGGGAATTAGAGGTCAACCAACCGCACGGCAGGGGAGCCCGGGCGGGATGCCCGTATTTGGGGAGCGTTGCCAGCGCCCTGGCAGGCTGCGACCACTCTTGGACGTCTCTGTGAGCTCGGTGCCTCCCTGGTTCGGGAACAACCGTCTCTCCTCGCGCTTCCCAAACCCGGCGCGGAATACGAACGCGAAGGAATGAGGCGCAGGCCATGCCGATCTCCGAAAAGATGCGCCGGTATCTCCAATACGAGATACCTGCCGACGCGATCTTCAACCCCGATCATTGGCAGTTCGCTCACGCGATTCGGATAGAGGAGTCTCGAATTGAGGATCGGGAACTTATCCTGACCCTGACTCTCTCCGACGGTTCCCGGGCGGAGCTGCGCATTCTCGCCTGGGCTCCGCGGATCGTGCGTTTCCGGTTCTCGCGACCGGGCGCACACTTTCCCGAAAGTTCGGAAATGCTCGTAGCTCAGCCCAATCCGCAGCGTCCCGTGTTGGAAGAAGCGGGCGGCAAGCTAACGGCTCGGCTCGAGCAGTTGGCCATCTGGATCGGGGTGGAACCGTGGAGTTTCGAGCTGACGGACGCCGAAGGTCGCAGCCTGCTGCGAAGCCACGATTCCGGCCCAAAGAAAGCCTTCTTCCCGCTCTATCCCCTGGGCTACCAGCGCGAGGTCGACGGGAAAGCAACCCGCGTTTTCGCCAGCTTCGACCTGGAACCGGACGAGGCGCTGTACGGTCTCGGTGAGAAATTCGGCGCTCTGAACAAACGTGGGCAGAGCGTCAAATCGTGGGACTCGGACACCACCAATTGCTCAACCGACAGGGCCTACAAGAACGTTCCGCTCCTGCTCTCTACCCACGGTTACGGGGTCTTTCTGCACGACGGTCACCGTATCCATTACGAACTGGGAAGCTGGAACTTCACCGCCTGGAGTTTCGCAGTGGAGACGGATCAGCTCGAGTGGTTCGTCCTTGTAGCTCCTACCCTGCGGGAGCTCCTGCAGCTTTACACGGAACTCACGGGCAGAGCCCCCCTCCCCCCGCTCTGGAGCTTCGGCCTGTGGATGTCTCGATTCGGCTACAAGAACCGCCGGGAGCTCGAGCAGACCGCGAAAGAGCTCAGGAAGAGGCGCATTCCGTGCGACGTGCTTCACCTGGACCCCTACTGGATGAGGGAAGGCCACTACTGTGACTTCGAGTGGGACACCAAGGCTTTCCCGAACCCACAGGAGATGCTGGAGGGATTGGCGAAGGACGGTTTCAAGGTTTGCCTGTGGGAACAACCGTACGTCCCCGTTGGCACCGAAATGCATCGGGAAGGGGAGGCACGCGGCTACTTCGTCAAAGACAAACGCGGAAAGACCCTCATTATCCACGACTTCCTGGAGAACCCGGCAGCCATCGTCGACTTCACGCAGCCGGAAGCACGGGATTGGTATCAGGGGAAGCACCGGAAGCTGCTGGAGATGGGGGTGGCCGTATTCAAAACCGACATGGGGGAAGCAGTGCCGAAAGAGGCGGTGTTCTCCGACGGTCGCACCGGCGACGAGATGCACAACCTCTACCCACTCCTGTACAATGGGACGGTGTGGGAAGCTGTTGCGGAGAAGTGGAACGGTCAGGGGATCGTCTGGGGCAGATCTGGCTACGCCGGGTCGCAGCGTTTCCCCGTCCAGTGGGGAGGCGACTCTCTGAGCACCTTCCAGGAGATGATGGCCGTTTTGCGGGGCGGGCTGAGCTACGCCCTTTCGGGGGTGCCTTTCTGGAGCCAGGACATCGGCGGTTTCCATGGCGACAAGCCCACCCCCGAACTGTACATTCGCTGGGCCCAGTGGGGGCTGCCCAACTCACACAGCCGATGTCACGGGGTACACCCCCGAGAGCCGTGGGAATACGGCGAGCGAGCGGAAGAGATCTTCCGTAAGTTCGCGGAGCTCCGCTACCGGCTGCTTCCGTACATTTGGAGCGTCGCCCACGAGGCCTCCCGCACTGGAATTCCAATCATCCGCCCCCTGGTGCTTGAGTTTCAGGATGACCCGACCACGTGGCAGATCGACACGGAGTACCTCTTCGGGCCCTACCTGCTCGTCGCACCAGTGTACAACGAACGCGGGTACGTCCGCTATTACGTACCCGACGGTCTCTGGCTGGACTTCTGGACCGGGAAACCGCTGCAGGGGCCGCGCTGGGTGGAACGAGAGATTCCGCTCGAGGAAATGCCCCTTCTCATCCGAGACGGCGCCCTGCTCCCCATGGCCCCCCTGATGCAGTACGTAGGGCAAAAACCCTGGGAACCACTCACCCTCCAGATCTTCCTCTCGACCGGAATGAGCAGCTGGCGGATCTACGACGAAGGTTCCCACGAGATCCACGTGCAGGCGGAACGGAGCGGAAACCGAGCTGCCCTCACCTGGCGGGGCAGTCCGGTACAGGTGAGCGTCGCATGGCTCGACTGCCCACAACCGGCGCGCGTGCTGTGGAACGGACGGGATTTGCCCGCCGGGCCCGGCGGCTGGCGGTACGACCGCGCGGCCGAAACTCTACGCGTCGATCTTCCGGGGGGAAAGCTCGAATGGGAACTCAGGATCGAGCTGTGAGCGAGATCTTCGGCGTATCGCCGACACAGGGAACCGGTCGGACAACCTTACACCGAGCAGGACCGCAATGGCGAGATCGAAGCTAGGCTGGGGCATCATTGGCTGCGGAGTGATCGGCTACTGGCACACGCTCGCGGTTCTCCGCAACTCAGAGCAGGCCGAGGTTGTGGCCTACTGCGACGCCGAGCGCGAGCGCGCGGAGAAGTTCAATCAGGAGTATTCCGGAGGACAGGCGCGTACGTACGCCCGCTTCGAGGAACTCGTCGAGGATCCCCGGGTGGACGTCGTGTCCGTCTGCACACCGTCGGGGCTCCATCTTGAGCCCATCCTGGCCGCCGCACGGGCCGGCAAGCACATTCTGTGCGAGAAACCGATCGAGATCCGCCTGGACCGAATCGACCGCATCATCGATGCGGTGGAGCGGGCTGGCGTCAAACTGGGAGTAGTGTTCCAGCGGCGCACCTTCGAGCCGTCACTCAAGGTGAAAGAATCGCTGGACCGAGGCGTGCTCGGCAGGCTCGTGCTGGCCAGCGCATACCTCAAGTATTTTCGCAGCCGTTCCTACTACCGCTCGGGCTCGTGGAGGGGCACTTGGGCCCTCGACGGCGGAGGCGCTCTAATGAACCAGGGCATCCACGGCATCGACCTGTTGCTGTGGCTCGCGGGCCCGGTGGAGCGCGTCCGGGCCATCACGCGCACGCTGGTGCACGAGATCGAAGTGGAGGACACGGCCGCAGCCCTCCTCGAGTTCCAAAACGGGGCGCTTGGGGTCATCGAAGGCGCCACTTCCACCAACCCCGGACTGCCCACGAGACTGGAATTGCACGGCAGCGAAGGGACCAT
This sequence comes from uncultured Cytophagia bacterium, assembly GCA_964464205.1. GTDB lineage: Bacteria > Zhuqueibacterota > Zhuqueibacteria > Oleimicrobiales > Geothermoviventaceae > Zestofontihabitans. The sequence goes on along the minus strand of CAYXFI010000008.1, from coordinate 17,131 downwards.
CATCTACGAGGAGAACCGGATTGTGAAGTGGGCTGTCGGTGGCCACGCGGATCGACCCGCCGAAGAATTGGCCTTGCCGCCGGAAGAAGCCTTGCCAGCAGCGGGCAAGCTCAGCGGCAAGGACCTCGAAGCCCTGGGCCACGTGAGACTCGTCGCAGATCTCATTGAATCGGTACGCGAGGATCGAGACCCCGCCGTCACAGCGCAGGAGGCGCGCCGTTCGGTAGAACTCATCTTGGCCATCTACGAGTCGGCCCGCACAGGCAAACCGGTCAAGCTTCGCTGAATCGCCACGAATTCCGGCACTAACGTTACCGGCGGGCCACGCGTTTTGCCCGTGCGCCCGCGTAGAGTAACCAACGCACCGGTCGGCCGGGCACCGGGAGGTTCACCCTCGGTTTGGGCAACATCCTTCGGGCTCCGGTCGGTTCGCCGCTGGAACGCGGCACGACGCCCCCCGCTGACTCCGCCGGCCCCCGCAAGCGGGCGCTGGACGCGCACGTCACTTGGCACCAAGGGCCAGCCCGGGGGCCACGTCGTATGCAATTGAAGCGCAAATGAAGAAGAGGGTGAGGAGGCGCAGCGATGAAGAGAACCGCGCTGGCCGCACTATTGATCGTTTTGCCTTGCCTCTTCCCAGGGGAAATCCGCGCCCAGTACGTTCCCTTGCAAGCCTGGGACGAAGCTTCCGTACGTTGGAACGTGCTCCGCTGGGGCTACGATTCGATGATGGAGGACCACATTCGACGCGTCGCCTTTGAGCTCAACCTGGGGCGGCATTGGCCCGACGACCCGGAGGACATCCGCAGACGGCAGGAGGAAGTGCGGAACAAGCTGCGAGAGACGTTCGGCCTTCACCTGCTGCAGAAGGTGCCCCTGAACGCTCGGATTACCGGAAAGGTAGACCGCGGCGACTACACGATTGAGAAACTCGTGTACACCAGCCTGCCCGGCGTGTACGTGACGGCCAACGTGTACGTCCCGAAGGACGGTGGGAAGAAACACCCGGCCGTGCTCTGTCCGCACGGCCACTGGCCTCACGGCCGCTTTCAGCCGGAAATTCAAGCGCGCTGCATTGGACTGGCCAAGCTGGGCTACGTAGTCCTCACCTTGGACAAGTACGGCTACGGTGAACGACGATTCACCGGACACCACGATGCCTTCTTCTTACTTCCGACGGGCCTGACCCTGGAAGGGCTGCAGATCTGGGACAACATGCGGGGCATCGACTACCTGATCTCCCGCCCGGATGTGGACGCGACCCGTATCGGGATTACGGGGGCCTCGGGAGGCGGAAACCAAACGATGTACACGGCCGCCCTCGACACGCGGATCGCCAGCGCAGTTCCCACCGTCTCCGTGAACACATTCGACGGGCTCTTCTTCCGCGGTATTGGTTGCGTGTGCGAGGGCACCCCCAACATTCTGCGCTTCGCCGACGAATGGGACGTGTTGGCCTGCATTGCTCCCCGTCCCCTGTACATCCCCAGCAACCTGCTGGATTCCATTTTCCCCGTTGCCAGGGCGCGTGAGGCGTATCTGCGCGCGAAGCGAGTGTACGAAAGCCTCGGGGCCGGGGAAAACATCGCCATCCGGCACTTCTACGACCGTCACTCCTACAACCAGGAACTGCGCGAGATGATGTACGGCTGGTTTGAACACGTTTTTCGCGGAAAACCCTTCGAACCGATTCCGGAGCCTGCTGGGACGCAACCCACTCTCGACTTTGATGAGTTGCGCGCTCTGCCCGAACGCGGGTTCCCGCCCGACGCCAAGACGTTGCAGGCCTTAGCTACGGAAGCGGCACACCGGTACGACCACCCGAAGACATTCGCAAGTCTGCAGGAGTGGAAAGAGTATCGGAGAGACGTCCTGGCATTCCTGCGACAGGAAGTGTTCGGAGATTTCCCGTCGCCTCAGTCCGCCCCGTTGCGGGTGACGGTAGTCGACACAATCAGCTACGGCAACTGGTGGCTGGAAAAGTGGATCTTCTGGAGCGACTGGGACGTGTTGATCCCCGCGGTGTGCCTTCGCAGGCCCCACGCGCGCGGGACCATCATCCTCGCCCACCGCGCAGGCAAAGACAGAGCGGCGATCGAGAATTGGCTGGAGCAGGCGTACCACACGGGCCTGAACGTCGTCGCCATCGACCTGCGCGGAATCGGCGAGACACGGGAGGAAACACGACTACTGGTCCAGAACGGGAACGTGGTGGGGAAACCGGCGCTCGGCGAGTGGGCTTGGGACCTCATCCGGACCGCCGATGCCGTGAAGCAGCGCCTGGGCGAACCTGCCGCGCAGAAGCTCTACGTGATTGGCAACGGACCAGCCGGCCTGGCCGCCCTCTTCGCTTGCCTCTACGACCCGCGCTTCGATGGTGTGGCCGCCGTGAGCACGCTCGCCACGTACGTGGCCGACGAAGAGGGCTACCACGTCGAATGGGTGTACTACCTGCACCGAATCCTGCAAAAAGCGGACATTCCACAACTGACGGCCCTTTGCGCGCCGGTTCGCCTTGTGCTGGCTGGCGCCGTGAAACCCTCCACCGAGAAACTCGAAGCCGGGGAATTCGCCACGCTCTTCGAACCGGCGAAGGCGGCCTACAAGCTCCAGGGCGTGCCCGGGAATCTCGTATTCACCGGCGAAACCGGCATCCGTGCTGTGCTGGAGGAGTTGTTCCGCTGAAAGGATCGTAGGGGAAGAGTGCCCATCGGGACTGGGACTAAACGCGGCGCCTCGCGTGCACGCGTGCCGGCGAACGGATTCGGT